>NZ_JAPDCD010000041.1:0-48540 GCF_027705695.1 Aeromonas sp. QDB62
AGCCAAGGCCCCAGAGGTATAGTGTGAAAAAAGCCAATAAAAACAATGCCAGTCAGGCTTAACTGACTGGCATTACGCCCGCAGGCGCCGTTTTTTCATTCCCGTCATGTTGTTTTCATCGACGGGGCAAACAAGCCAGAGGCTTATTCGTCTTCCAGATAGGCGTAGCCTTGCAGACCCAGCTCCAGCTCGTCGAGCAGAGCTTTGCGGGTTGCGTCGTCCAGCGCCGGGTGGGAGGCGATCCGCTGGTAGTTCTCGCGAATGACAGACGGGTCAATGTTGACGTAACGCAGCAGCTGATCGACGGTATCGCCGCGTACCACGTTGCGAATGTCCATCTTGCCTTCCTCATCCAGCCACACTTCCGCGCAGTGGGTGTCACCGAACAGGTTGTGCAGATCCCCGAGGATCTCCTGATAGGCGCCGACCAGGAAGAAGCCGACGTGGCACTCTTCGTTCTCGCCGTAGACCGGCATCGGCAGGGTGCTCTCGACCCCCAGACCGTCGACGTAGTGCTCGACCTGACCGTCGGAGTCGCAGGTGATATCCATCAGGATGCCGCGACGGGTGAGCGGACGCTCGAGGCCAGCCAGCGGCATCACCGGGAACACCTGACCGATACCCCAGGCATCCGGCAGGGACTGGAACAGGGAGAAGTTGGCAAAGCACTTGTCCGCCAGCTTTTCACTCAGTTCGTCAGCCAGCGCACGGTGGTTGCGGTTGACCGGGTTGAGCAGCTCTTTCAGCGCCAGACAGGTGTTCTGGTGCAGCATCTCGGCCCAGGCACGCTGTTCAAGGTTCAAGAGACCCATGGTGTACTGGGTATTCACATCACCGAGGTCTGCCACCGAGTCGTGGAAGATCTCCAGCAGGGAGGGATCTTCGCTGCGCAGATCCAGCCAGCCTTGCCACATGTTCTGCAGAATGGTCGGTGCATCTTCGCCCGGTGCGCTGATGTCGTTCATCTCCACCCCTTCGGCACCAATGATATTGGTAACCAGCACGGCGTGGTGGGCGGTCAGGGCACGGCCAGACTCGCTGATGATGGTCGGGTGCGGCAGATCGAACTCGCGGCAGACATCGCCGATGCCCCACACCACGTTGTTGGCGTACTCGGAGAGGCTGTAGTTGGCGGAGCAGTGGCTCTGGGAACGGGTTCCCTCGTAGTCCACGCCCAGGCCGCCGCCGACGTCCACAACTTCGATGTTGGCACCGAGGCGACGCAGTTCAGCGTAGAAACGGCCGCACTCGCGGATGCCGCCCTGAATGTCGCGGATGTTGGCGATCTGGGAACCTAGATGGAAGTGCAGCAGTTGCAGGCAATCCAGCTTGCCCAAGCCGCGCAGACGCTCGATCAGTGCCAGGATCTGGGAGGCGGATAGACCGAATTTGGACATGGAGCCGCCGCTCGATTCCCACATGCCGGAGCCGGTGGAAGCGAGCTTGGCACGCACCCCGATGTTGGGCTTGATGTTGAGACGAGCTGACTCGTCCAGCACCATTTCCAGCTCGGAGGGCTTCTCCACCACGATGTAGACCTTGTGGCCCATCAGGTTGCCCAGCAGGGCGTGGCGGATATATTCGCGGTCTTTGTAACCGTTGCAGACGATCACCGAGCCTTGCTCATGGTGATGGGACAGCACGGCCAGCAGTTCCGGTTTGGAACCAGCTTCCAGGCCAAGCCGGGGCTTGTCGCTGTAGGACTGGCTGATGGTCTCGATGACACGACGCTGCTGGTTTACCTTGATCGGGTAAACGCAGAGGTAGTCCCCTTCATAGCCTGACTTCTCGATGGCCTGACCAAAGGCGTTGAACAGCGCATCGACCCGACTCTTGAGAATGTCGGGGAAGCGCAACAACACGGGGGTGGTCAGCCCGGACTGACGCAGCTGTTCGATGGCATCAGAGATGACGATATGCGCGTCAGGGCGTGATTTGTCGGGGGCGACGGTCACATGACCGGCGTCATTGATATTGAAAAAACCCGCACCCCAGTAGGGAACGTTGTAGACCTTCAAGGAGTCCTTGCTGGACCAGTTAGTCATGGGCTATGCCTCGCAAATGAGCGACCCAGAGTCGCCTTCGTTACCCTCAATCACATCCAGACCATCTAGTGCAGAGTGCGGCGGGTGCTGCCATCACGAGACGCAGCCACCCAAACCAGCGCTTTGCACATCGCGGCAAGCCAGAGGCTGCCTGGTGGATCTTGGGGAAGTAACGAGTCTTGATGTGGGGCTGGTGGCTTTACATCAAGCTCAACGGTATGCGGTGCCACCTTAAACGGGGCGCCGCGGTACTTTGATGACAGACGACATCAGCCACGCCGTCAGTTCATCATTCGGCAGCGATCCCGACAGAAGGAGAGGGTTCCAAGGAAGAGAAGCGAAGGCGCCAGCACGCATGCGTGTTGATAGACGACAACAACCACAGCCCACCTCACCGTCAGTGACCGCCCATGACAAGGGAAGATGATGAGCCGGTGGCCCACTCGGTCAAATGAAGGATGAGAGTCTGTTGTTCTCCCTGATACCGGAGCCTAACCGGTATTAAAGAAACCATTCCCCAGCAGTGTCTGTCGTTTCTGCGTGCCTCGCCCTATAGGCGTATGATCGGTCGGGTTTCTGGCGGCTCTGCCTGCTTCAGGGTTGCCCTTGGATCGGCGCGGAGTGTACACACTTACCGCAGGCGGTGACAATAAAAAATAGTGTTCAAAATCCCCTTTTAATAAGTCGATCAAATCTTGCTGGCGGGCAGGCGGGCTCTGGGATGGCGCAGGTTATGCGACAGCCCGCTTTCCCCTTGAAAAGTGTGTGAAAACGCCATGATGGGGCTGACGCCTTGCTGTGCGGTGGCCGGGGGGAATTTGGCCGTGACCGCCAGCGCCTAAATATCGCGATAAACGCAACATTTATGCGATCTCCCTCCCCGACGCTGCGCCGCGCGCCGCACATTCCCCGCCCTCCCCTTGCGTCAAAAAATGGGAAAAACCTGCGCTGACGCAATGAGTCGCCTGCACGGATTGGCCACAATGACCGCTCACAACCGGTTAGAGGCTGACTAATGGATACCCTGCTTGAGCGTTTTCTGCGTTACGTGACTTTTCATACCCGCTCCGATGAGACCAATCCTGCCTGCCCCAGCAGCGAAGGCCAGCTGATCTTCGCCCGTGCCCTGCAAGAAGAGATGAAGGCGCTGGGGCTGACCCAGGTCACCCTGGATGAGCACGGCTACCTCACCGGCTGCCTGCCGGGCAACCAGCCGGACGCCCCCGCCATCGGCCTGATTGCCCACATGGACACCGCCGACTACGAGGCGGAGCAGGTCAAACCCCAGATCATCGAAAACTATCAGGGTGGCGACATCTGCCTTGGCAAGGGTGACGAGGTGCTTGCCATCCGTGACTACCGTTTCCTGAAAAACTATCTGGGTCAGGATCTCATCACCACTGACGGCACCACCCTGCTGGGCGCCGACGACAAGGCGGGTATCGCCGAGATCCTTACCGCCATCGACCACCTGCAAGCCCACCCCGAGATCCCGCGCGGCGATATCTGGGTCGGCTTCACCCCGGATGAAGAGATCGGCCGCGGCGCCAACCTGTTCCCGCTGGAGAGATTCCCGGCCAAGTGGGCCTATACCGTGGATGGCGGCGAACTGGGAGAGCTGGAGTATGAAAACTTCAACGCCGCCAGCGCCAACCTGCGCTTTGTCGGCAACAACGTCCACCCCGGCACCGCCAAGGGCAGCATGATCAACAGCCAGACCCTGGCCGCCCGCTTCCACGCCGCCATGCCAGCCGACGAGACCCCGGAGTGCACCGACAGTTATGAGGGCTTCTTCCATCTGGCCCAGATGAGCGGCACGGTGGAAGAGAGCACCCTGCACTACATCATCCGTGACTTCGACGACGAGCGTTTCGCCGCACGCAAGGCTGAGATGCAGAGCCGGGTCGCCGCCATGCAAGCCGAGTATCCCAAGGCCCGCATCGAGCTGACCCTGACCGACAGCTATCGCAACATGCGCAGCCAGATTGAGCCGCACATGCATATCGTCGAGCTGGCCAAGGCCGCCATGGAGGCCGCCGACGTGGTGCCGAAGATCAAGCCCATTCGCGGCGGTACCGATGGTGCCCGCCTCTCCTTTATGGGCCTGCCCTGCCCCAACCTCTTCACCGGTGGCCACAACTTCCACGGCAAGCACGAGTTCATCCCGCTGCAATCCATGGAGAAATCGGTCGCCACCCTGGTGGAGCTGGTGCGCCTCACCGCGGCCTGGCGCGGCTAATCGGGTCGCTATCCTTACCACGACCACCGAGGGGGGAGCCGGTTAACCGGCTCCCCCCTTTGCTATCTGGCCGCGAGCCACTGGCCGCCGCTGCCATCAAACTGTCATCCCGCTGACATGTCGCGGGAACAGTGCCACACCATGCTGGGGACAACGGATCGCCGGAGCCCCCAGATGTTCACTATCGATACCCTGCTGACCCAGCACTTCCCCCGCCTGCTTGGCTACCCCCTGCTCACCCCGCTGTGCAAGCGGCTGCTGAGCTGGCTGCTCAACGAACGGGCCTTTGCCGACTTTGCCGCCCGCTACCCGCACCTGCGCGGCCTCGACTTTGTCGAGCAGGCGCTGACCCGGCTCGATTTCGACTATCGGGTCAGCGAGGCGCAGCTGGAGCATATTCCCGCCAGCGGCCGGGTCATTCTTGTTGCCAACCACCCAATCGGCTCGCTGGATGGACTGGTGCTGCTGCAGCTGCTCGGCCGCATCCGCCCCGATGTGAAGATCGTCGCCAACCAGCTGCTGGCCCAGCTCGCGCCGCTGCGCCCTTTGCTATTGCCGGTGGACAATATGGCGGGCAAGACCGACCGGCAGGCCATCCTCGCCATGAACGAGCACCTCGCCCATGAAGGAGTGCTGGTGATCTTCCCTGCTGGCGAAGTCTCCCGGCTTGGCCTCAAGGGGGTGAAAGATGGCCCCTGGCAGGCGGGCTTTATCAAGCTGGCCCAACGCACCCGCACCCCGCTGGTGCCCATCCATCTGGGGGGGCGCAACAGTCTCTGGTTCTATCTCGCCTCCTGGCTCAACAAGCCCGCCTCTGCCCTGTTGCTGGTGCGCCAGCTGTTTCGCCAGCAGGGGCAGACCCTGCCGGTGACCATAGGGGCGCGCATTCCGCTTGGCAGTTTTCAGGATCTGCCCGCCAAGACGGCGGCGCGGCTGGTGCGCAACCACCTCTACCGAATTGGTCGGGGCAAGGCGGGGCGCCTGCAGACCGAGGCCCCCATCGCCCTGCCGGAGGATCGCCGCCAGCTCAAACAGGCCATCGAAAGCTGCGAGCAGCTCGGCACCACCCCGGATGGTCAGGGGATCTACCTCTACCGCCGCCACGAACTGAGCCACTCGGTGATCCTGCGCGAGCTGGGGCGGCTTAGGGAAATCGCCTTTCGCGCGGTGGGGGAAGGGTCCGGCAAGCGGCGGGATCTCGATGGTTTTGACAACGACTATCACCACCTGATCCTCTGGGATCCGGCCCGGCTCGACATCATCGGCGCCTACCGGTTCGCCCCGGTGGCGGAGCTGCTGGCCAGCAAGGGGAAGGATGGTCTCTACAGCCACACCCTGTTCGGTTTCGAGGAGAAGCTGCTGCCCCGGCTGGAGCAGGCCATCGAGCTTGGCCGCAGCTTTATCCAGCCCGCCTACTGGGGCAAGCGGGGGCTCGATTATCTCTGGTTCGGCATCGGTGCCTATCTGGCCCGCTATCCCCGCTACCGCTATCTGTTTGGCCCTGTGTCGCTCTCCGGCAGCCTGCCACCGGCGGCCAAGGATCTGCTGGTGAGCTTCTACCGCCAGCACTTTGCCCCCGAGCTGGCGCTGGCCCCCTCCCGCCGTCCCTACCCCGAGACGCAACCTCTGTTCGACGGGGTGGACTACGGCGCCGACCTCAAAGCACTCAAGGCCCGTCTCGACAATCTGGGCTGCGCCATCCCCCCCCTCTACAAGCAGTATTCCGAGCTGTGCGAGCCGGGCGGGGTGCAGTTTATGGATTTTGGCATCGACCCCGACTTCAACCACTGCATCGACGGGCTGGTGTGGGTGGATGTGAGCCGCATCAAGCCCCACAAGCGCGCCCGCTATATCGGCAGCCATCTGGCCGAGCCGCGCCCATAGCCCCGCAGGTGCCAGGCAAACAGCCAAATGCAAAAAAGGAGAGAGAGGCCATGGCCTCCCTCTCCTTTCGCTCTAATGCTGAACACCTTTTCGAGGCGCCCGGCCCATCTGGCGTTACTCGGCCGCTTTGCGATCCGAGTGGCCGAGATCCCGCTCAGGGGCGATAACATCGCGCACCCGCTGCTTGATCTCCTTGGCCTCGGGGAAGCCGTCATCGACCACCCGATCCCACACCTGCACCCCGCCCACCAGAATGCGGAACTCCCCCTTGCTGGCCGGCACCAGCGCCACCTCTCCCAGATCGCTGTCGAAGGTGGAGAGCAACTCCTGCGCCAGCCAGGCGGCGCGCAGCATCCAGCGACAGAGGGTGCAGTAGCGGATTTCGATGCGGGGTTTGCTGATCAGGGTTTCAGACTCGGTCATGAGTGACTCCATAAAAAAAGCGGCCAATGGCGGGAAGTGGCGTACCGCCGCCCAATGGCCGCTCCCGGTTTGGTCAAATCAGTGCTGATCAACCCCATGAAAATCGGCCAGCCAATGGCGGGCAATGGTACGCATCGCCGATTCTGGCAGCTCGAACAGGCCGGGAGCAAGGGGGCCTGCCGCCAGCATCCGGATCCCTTCCATGATCTCCGCCAGCACCAGATAGACGTATTCGCCAATCACGGCGCCATGGACAAAGTTGACCGCCTCGCCCCGATTGAGCAGGTAGATCTGGCTGCCATCCGGCCGATTAAGGGCCAGCACATGGGGGCACACCTCTTCGCTCGGCCACGGCAGCTGGGCCAGCGAGAAGGCGAACTCGTCGTCGGCCGAAGTGACCGAGGCCACCATGGTGCCGGGGCGCAGCGCCTGCAGATCCGCCAAGTCCAGCGAGCCATTGCCGGTGGAGCAAATCACCAGCTCGGCGCGGCCGAGGGCCTCGGCCTTGGTGATCAGGCGAAAACCGTGGGAGAGCGCTTCCACCTGTCGCAGCACATCGGTCTCCACCAGTCCGAGATGGAGGTTACGACAGCGCAGGTCGCGGGCGATGCTGCGCCCCACCTTGCCATAACCAAACAGCACGGCTTCGCAGACGTTGAAGGTGCGGTTGAGGGTGCGCGCCAGCGACTCGGCGGAGTAGACCACGCTCAGACCAATCTGGATATCCTCGGCCTGCTTGAGGGGACTGCGTGCCACCGATACCACCGGGGTCGCCAGCACCTCCTGCTCATAGCGCTGATGGCCGTTCTCGGTCATCTCCACCACCCCGAGGAAACGGGGGCCGAAGTATTCGCTCAAGATCAACTGGGTTCTGGCGAAGTAACCGCCGATATCGAGGATCAGCAGCCGCTCGTGGGGGGCCACCAGCGGTGCAATCTGCTGGATGAGGCTGTCGGGATCATTGGTCCAGTGCCGGTTGAGGGGCAGCACCGGATAGTGTTGGGATACCCACTCCAGGGTCGGGCCGTGTACCGATTTCGGTTTGGGCAAAATGGCGCCGATCCGCCCAATCCGGGAAAGCGCTTCGATAAAACGGGGGCGATCGGGAAGCAGGTGAGTGACCAGCAGAATGCAGAGACCGTCGATACGTCCCTGTCCGGTGAAATGGCGAAAAAACAGATGCTCAGATCCTTGACTGCGCAACTGTGGCCTCCTTATGTGCCGCAAAGCAGGCAAACAGAACCCGGCTCGGCCGGGTTCTGTGTGTGTCCAAATAAAATGAAAATCCTTTTTATCTGAAACACATAGGGGGCTCAATCATTATCTGCCAAGAGTATGAGCGGGTATGCAAAAATGACTGTAATTGCCTGTTTTTCATGCAAAAATCAGTACAAAGAAGCAGCGGGCCACACCCACCACAGGCTAAGTCCGGTCCCCGCCGCGGCGAGCAGGATCAGTGCCCCCCAACGCAGCGGCCACGGCTTGTCACGCAGCGCCCACTCCAGCAGCGGCAGCAGCCAGACCGGCAGCAATACCACCAGCGGCACCTCCACATATTGCCAGGCGAGCATCTGGACAAAAGCGAGGGCCAGCGCCAGACCGGCGGGAGCCACCTTGATGCCAACAAAGGTGGCGAGCAGGGCGCGAAAACCGGCGAAAGCGGCCAGCGCACCGGCCAGCTGGGCAATCAGCAAGCTGCCATCGATGCCGATCACCAGCGCCAGCCAGATAAAGCCGAGAGCAAACCCGAGCCCCTCGCGGCTGTCACAGCGCAAGGTGCTCCAGCCAAACCAGCAGATGGCGGGCAGCAGCGCCAGCCAAGTCACAGGCTCGCTCGCCAGTACCGAAGCCAATCCCTGCCACCACACCAGCGCACTGAACACGGCAAAAAGCAGCAGCGAACCGCGCAGATCGCTCACCTGAGCCGCAATGGCGGGCACCAGCAGGGTCAGCGGCAGCCACTGCCACGCCTTGGCCGGAATGCCATAGAGGCCGCCAAGCAAGGAGCCCACCAGCCAGAGCGCCAGCGCGCCCCACAGATAACCCAGTCGCGGCCAGCGCCACGATAGCAAAGCGGCTCCCAGAGGAGCCGCCAGGGTTTGCAGCAGAAGTTCCGCGCCCATTACTTGCGCACGCCTTCGACAAACAGGTTGATGTTCATCTCGTCCGGGATGCCGGGCAGCATGTAGCTCACGCCAAAGTCACTGCGCTTGATGGTGGTGGAGGCGTTGAAGCCACTGCGGTAGCCGCCCCAGGGATCCTTGCCCTCGCCGATCTTCACCAGATCGAAGGCCACTTCTTTAGAGACGCCGTGCAGGGTCAGGGTTCCTTTCAGCACGCCTTTATCCTTGCTGCCCTCGTAAGCGGAGCTGACGAAGGTCATCTTGGGATACTGCTTCACGTCGAGGAAGTCCGGGCTGCGCAGGTGCTTGTCGCGGGCTTCGTGATTGGAGTCGACGCTGGCGGCATCCACTTCAAAGCTCGCCTTGGCGGCCGCCGGGTTGGCGTCATCCATGCTGAAGGTGCCGCTGAAGGTGTTGAAGCGACCCACCAGCTCGGAGAAGCCCAGGTGACCCACCTTGAACTGCACCGTGGTGTGCGCCGCATCCACATCGTAATCCGCCGCCATCAGAGGGGTAGCCATAAACAGGCAGGAGGCCAGCAGAGCCTTGGTCATTTTCATCCGTTCGTTCCTTCATCTTGGGGTTCACATCAGTGGCTAAAATGCTAACCTCGTTCTGAAGATGAATAATCAGTGATTTATTAAATTCATTATTTACTGAGGATGGAAAATGGACCAGATCGCCGCCATGCGCACCTTTATCAAGGTGGTGGAGTGCCAGAGCTTTACCAAGGCCGCCAACCAGCTCGGCATCTCGGTCGCCATGGCCTCCAAACTGATGCAGCAGCTGGAAGAGTCCCTCGCCACCCGGCTGTTGTCGCGCACCACCCGTCAGGTCAATCCCACCGAGGCGGGCCAGTTCTACTACCAGCGCTCCCTCGCCCTGCTGGCAGAGCTGGAAGAGACCCATAGCCAGCTGACCCACCACAACCAGCAGCCGAACGGCACCCTCAAGCTCTCGGTGCCGATGGATTTTGGCTATCTGCACCTCTCCCCCGCCCTGCCGCTGTTTCGCCAGCGCTTTCCCGATCTCAAGCTCGACATCGAGTACAGCGACCGGCGAGTAGCGCTGGTGGAAGAGGGATTCGATCTGGCGCTGCGTATCGGCCATCTCAGCGACTCCTCACTGGTGGCGCGCCAGCTGGCCACCATCAAGCTGGAGCTCTGCGCCAGCCCCGCCTATCTGGCTCGCAAGGGGGCGCCACAGAGCCCGGAGGATCTCAAGCAGCACGACTGTCTGATCTATACCCTGACCCAGCCGGAGTGGCACTTCAAACAGAGGGGCGAGGCCCAGAGCATCCGGCCGCAGGGGCCGCTGCGGGCCAACAACGGGGTGGCGCTGACCCGCGCCGCTTGTGATGATCAGGGCATCATATTGCAACCCACCTTTATCGTGGGGGAGGCGCTGCGAGCAGGGCAACTGGTGAGCCTGCTGCCGGAGTGGGACAAGGGGGAGGTGGGGCTCTATGCGGTCTATCCGCACCGCCGCTTCGTTTCAGCCAAGGTGCGCTGCTTTATCGAGTTCGTGCAGGAGCGCTATCTCGCCCCGCAACAGTGGGATACGCCGACCTGATTACCAGAGCAGAGAGTACGGCCTGAATGTCCGGCCTGCTGGCCCGGCTTGAACCCTAGCGCTGGCCTGGGGCCGCGGCAGGAACCAGCTTCGCCAGCAGACGCTCCTGCTCGAGACTCAACTGCCAGCGCGGCAGCCGGGTGCGGATCACCGACAACTGCGGTTCACTGAGGGCATAGGGGAGCGCCACCTCCAGCTCGGGGCAGTCAAACATGGCGGCCAGCTGCAGGATCAGAATGAGGTTTGCCTCGTCGGTCTTGTGCTTGTTGACCCGTTTGCGGATCTCGTGGCGCAACTGGGTTTCCGGGTCCTGGGTCATCGCCTGCCAGCCGAAACCGAACAGCGGCACCAGCGCACTGACAATCCCCAGCGCCGTCATCGGCTGCTTGGGGGGATGATAGAGCTCGTTGAGATCCAGCAGAACAGGATTCTGACGAACCTCACCCTCACCAAATAAAGTCGTTTTCGTCATTGGATTACCCGTTATATTCCACTAGACTGCGCCGCATATTTTACCCCGATATGCCAACGAGGTGCTGATGCTAAGCGATATCGAGATCTCCCGCCAGTCCCCCCGTCTCTCCATTCACGCGCTGGCCGAACGCCTCGCCATCCCCCAGCACCTGCTCAGCCCCCATGGCCACTACAAAGGCAAGCTCAGCCTCGACCTGCTCAAGTCTCAGCCCAAACAGCGCGGCAAGCTGGTGCTGGTGAGCGCCATCACCCCCACTCCGCTCGGTGAAGGGAAGACGGTGACTACACTTGGCCTCTCCATGGGGCTCAACCATATCGGCCAGCCCAGCATCGCCACCATCCGCCAGCCGAGTCTCGGCCCGGTATTCGGGGTCAAGGGGGGGGCAGCCGGTGGCGGCCACGCCCAGGTGGTACCGATGGAGGAGATGAACCTTCACCTCACCGGCGATTTTCACGCCCTGACGGCGGCCCACAATCTGGCGGCGGCGGCCCTCGATGCCCGCCTGTTCCACGAACAGAAACTGGGTGCCGAGTTCACCGCCAAAACCGGCCTGCAGCGGCTCGATATCGATGCCGACAACATCCTCTGGCCGCGCACCCTCGACATGAACGATCGCGCCTTGCGCCACCTCACCATAGGTCAAGGTGGAGCAGCCGATGGTGTGGAACGCAGCGATCGCTTCGTCATCACCGCCGCCTCCGAGCTGATGGCCATTCTGGCGCTGGCGAGCGATCTGAAAGACCTGCGCCAGCGCATCGGCCGCATCCAGCTGGCCCGCGATATTCACGGCAACCCCATCACCGCCGAACAGTTGGAAGTGGCGGGCGCCATGACGGTGCTGCTCAAAGATGCGCTGCAACCGACCCTGATGCAGACCACCGAGCAGACCCCGGTGCTGGTACACGCTGGCCCCTTTGCCAATATCGCCCACGGCAACTCCTCGGTGATCGCCGATCGCATCGCCCTTGGTCTCACCGACTATGTGGTGACCGAGGCGGGTTTTGGCTCCGACATGGGGCTGGAGAAGTTCTTCAACATCAAGAACCGCCAATCCGGTATTACCCCTGCCTGCGTGGTGCTGGTGGCCACGGTGCGCGGCCTCAAGGCCAACAGCGGCCTGCTCGATATCCGCCCGGGCCAGCCGCTGCCAGCCAGCCTGCAAGGGGAAGATCTGCCGACCCTCAAGCAGGGCTGCGCCAACCTCGCCTGGCATATCCAGAACGCCCGCCGCTACGGGGTGCCGGTGGTGGTCGCCATCAACCGCTTCCCCACCGACAGCGAGGCCGAACTGGCGCTGCTGGCCCATGAAGCGCAGCAAGCCGGTGCCTGCGGCGCAGCCATCTCCAACGCCTTCACCCAGGGTGGTGCCGGTGCCAGCGAGCTGGCCCGCGCCGTGGTGGCCGCCTGCGAGCAACCCGGCAAGGTGAAACTGCTCTACCCCGACGAGATGAGCCTCGACGCCAAGCTGGCGACCCTGGTGGAGTGCGGCTACGGTGGCCGCGGGGTGCAACTCTCCGACAGAGCCCGCCAGCAGCTGGCGCAACTCTCCGCCGAGGGGTGGGACCACTTGCCCATCTGCGTGGCCAAGACGCCGCTCTCCATCAGCCATGACCCCGCCCTCAAGGGGGTACCGACCGATTTCGAGGTGCCCATCGACGAGGTAAAGCTCTGCGCCGGTGCCGGGTTCGTCTATGCGCTGGCGGGCCCCATCATGACCATGCCGGGGCTGGGCAGTCTGCCCGCCTATCGCCATATCGATATCGATGAAGATGGCGAGATAGTCGGCCTGAGCTAAGCCCTTCCATAACGCCAGAAACAACAAGGCCCCGCCAATTTGGCGGGGCCTTCTGTTATCCTGGCGTCATGGTTTAGAGGGTGAAGCGCTGGGTCATATGGTGCAGGGTGTTGGCCAGCTTGCTCAGTTCACCACAGGCCTGGGCGATCTGATGGGCGCCCTGGGCATTCTCGTCAGCGGCATTGTGAATGTTGACGATGCTGCGATTGAGCTCTTCTGTCACCGCGTTCTGCTCTTCGGTGGCGGTGGCGATCAGGGTGTTCATGTCGGTGATACGCACCACGGCACCATTGATGGTGTCGATACTGGTACCGGCATCCCGTGCCAGACCGACGCTCTCCTGCATTTGATGACGGCTCAGTTGCATGGCGTTGCCCGCCTCGGCGGCACGGCTCTGCAACAGCTCGATCATCTTGCTGATCTCGGCGGTGGAGTCCTGGGTACGTTGGGCCAGGGAGCGCACTTCATCGGCAACGACTGCAAAGCCACGGCCCTGCTCACCGGCACGGGCTGCTTCGATGGCGGCGTTAAGGGCCAGCAGGTTGGTCTGACCGGCGATATCGCGGATCACATCCAGCACCACGCTGATGTTGGCGCTGTCGGCCTCCAGCTGCTGCACCACGGTGCCCGCCTGCTCAATCTTGACCGACACCTCTTCGATGCTGGCGATGGAGCTGCGTACCACTTCGCTGCCGGCCGCGGAGGTGCGGGAGGCATCCTTGGCGGCGCTCATGGCATCCGTGGTGTTACGGGCCACTTCGTTAACGGTGGACTGCATCTCGTTCATGGCGGTCGCCACCTGGGAGACTTCGCTCTGCTGGATGGCCATGCCGCTGGCAGACTGGCTGGAGATGGCGCTCACCTCCTCCACTGCGCTGCTGAGCTGGCTCACGGAGCCAGCGATCTCGCTCACCAGATCGGAGAGGGAGCCCTGCATCCGGTTGATGGCGGAGCCCAGCTGACCCAGTTCGTCGCGGTTGAAGCGGCTGTCGCGGATCCACTGCTGCAGTTCGCCCTGACCCAGCTCGCCATTGGCAATGCGTTGGGCCTGACGGGCCAGCATGATCAGCGGATCGCGGATCTGGCGGGTCAGTACCATGGAAAGCACCACCACCAGTACTAGACCAAACACCAGCGCGATGGTGACGCTCAGCTTGGCGGATTGGTAAGACTCCACCACATCATCACGGGATTCAGACGCATAACCGTGGTTGATCTGGATAAGATCGGCCACCGACTTGTTAAGTTCGGTATAAATAGGGATACCTTCAGCCAGAAAGATACGCTGGGCTTCTGCGAGCTGATCGCTATCTTGCAGCTGCTTGACACGCTGATGCAGTGCCACATAACGATCCCAGTTAGATTTAACGGTATCGAAAGTGCGGCGTTCCGCCACATCCTCAGCCCAGATAGTCTTGTCATGGGCGGCCAACTGTTGCGCAATCTGGTTGAGCTTTTGATTGGCGACATCACGGTATTCACTTCTCTTTACCGGGTCAGCCGCCACCACGAAGTAGCCCAGCTCATAGCGGCGCAGCTCACTAATGGTGTCGCCAATCGCACTGGTGCGATTGACCGCAGGCAAGATGCTGTCGGTAAAGCGAATGGCAACGTCATTCATATTGCCAAACTGGACAAGGGCGAAGCCGCCGATAAAGGCGACCATCAAACCGAGCACGGCAAAGCCGGCGGTGAGTTTTTTGCCTATGGTCATGGAACTGGTATTCATGGCGTATCCTGGTGGTCGTTAAATTCGTTGCACTCGTCCGGTTCACGCCCTCCTGGCATGAACTATCTGGCCACCTGTTCAGTGGCGCACCATCCAACCTTGATGAATAACTCTGAATTCCATGAGCGGCAGCGAGAGCCGTGAGGGACGCTAGAGTAACCGGATTGTGGCGGTTCGGAAAGAGTCTGGCTGGTTACTTTTTGTAAGGTGAAAGTGAGAAATTTTTCATGCCCGATTAAATATACCGCTCAGATGAATAAATCGAAGCACGGCACAACGTTTGCGACATCTCCCCTTGATGGCCAAGCCGTTGCGGGCCGCCGCTCTCATCCACGGCCAATGAAAAACGCCAGCAATGGCTGCCGGCGTCTCGTTTATTCAGCGTGGCGGTTACAAAATAACCGCCATTTTATCCGCGCAGACCACCGAGAAACTCGGCGCGGGTATCGGGCTGGGTCTTGAACACCCCACCGAGGGAGGTGGTAGTGGTGTAAGAAGTCGAATCCATCACCCCGCGCGCCTTGACGCAGTAGTGGGTCGCCCGGATGTTGATGGCCACGTCCTGAGTGCCGAGCAGGGTCTGCAGCGCCAGCAGGATCTGCTGGGTCAGCCGCTCCTGCACCTGGGGACGGCGGGCGAAGAACTGCACGATGCGGTTGATCTTCGACAGGCCAATCACCTTGCCACGAGGGATATAGGCCACATGGGCCAGCCCGTCGATGGTGACGAAGTGGTGTTCGCAGGTACTGGTGAGGCTGATGTCCCGCACCATGATCATCTCGTCCACCTGCATCTTGTTCTCGATCACCGTCACCTTGGGGAAGGTGGAGTAATCGAGGCCGGAGAAGATCTCGTTGACGTACATCTTGGCGATGCGGTGCGGCGTCTCGGCCAGACTGTCATCGGTCAGATCGAGCCCCAGCGTCTCCATGATGGCGCGCATATGGCCTTCGATCTTCTCCCGCTTCTGCTGGCTGTTCAGCTCGTTGGTGACCAGGGGAGTTTCCAGTCCCTGGGCTTCGAGGGCTGCCCTGACCAGCAAGGCTTCCGGACTTAAGGTTGTCATTATCTTCTCTCCCACGCTCAGGGACGGTGAGGGCCGCTTATCGAGCAACCCCTTATGTTATGGCGGCGCACAGGGCCGACGGCATCGCTGTAATGGTAGCCACATGAGATGTGGTGGCCATCTGTTATGGCGGCATAGTAAACGGCCATTGCCGCCAAGATTCAAGTCAACTTGTGCGTCACCTCATACTTTATGACCATCTCACCCCGTTTCAGCGCCGATTACCTCGAGATTCCCTTGAGATAACCTGCCCATCCCCGGGGAATTTTGTGATAATCCCGCCTTCAATCATAAAAGAGGTCATGACGATGGGATTTGATACCAGCGGACTACTCTCCTTAAGCGATGCCCTGCAAGGGATGCTGGAACAACTCGCCTGCTGCTGCGACTGCGAGCAGCTGCCCCTGCCAGAGGCCCTTGGCCGGGTTCTTGCCAGCGATATCGCCTCCCCCCTCGCCGTGCCCCCCTTCGACAACTCCGCCATGGATGGTTACGCCGTGCGCCTTGCAGATCTCGCCACCGGCACCCCGCTCATCATGGCGGGCAAGGCGTTTGCCGGTCAGCCCTATCAGGGCGAGTGGCCCGCTGGCCACTGCGTGCGGATCATGACCGGCGCCCCGGTACCGGCCGGTACGGATGCGGTGGTGATGCAGGAAGAAACGCAGGCCGATGGCGATCGGATCACTTTTCTGGCGCAACCCGAACCGGGCCAGAATATCCGCCGCGCCGGCAGCGATATCGGCAAGGGCGCCTGCGTGCTGCCAGCCGGTACTCGCCTCACCCCGCGCGAAATGCCGCTGCTAGCCTCCCTCGGCGTGGCCACCGTTGCGGTGCGCCGCCCGCTGAAAGTGGCTATTTTCAGCACTGGTGACGAGCTCAAACCGGTCGGTACCCCGCTCGCCCACGGCGATATCTATGACTCCAACCGCTACGGCGTGCGCGCCATGCTGGCACGCATGGGCTGCGACTGCCTCGACCTTGGCATTATCCCCGACGACCCCGCCCAGCTGCGTGCCGCCTTTATCCGTGCCGATGAAGAGGCCGACGTGCTGATCACCACCGGCGGCGTCTCGGTGGGGGAAGCGGACTTCACCAAACAGCTGCTGGACGAGCTCGGCGAGATTGGCTTCTGGAAGCTCGCCATCAAACCGGGCAAGCCGTTTGCCTTCGGTCGCCTGCCCCGCGCCTGGTTCTTCGGCCTGCCGGGCAACCCGGTCTCCGCCATGGTTACCTTCGATCAGCTGGTGCAGCCGGCGCTGGCCAAGCTCGCAGGCCAGCAGTTCGAGCGCCCGCTCCAGCTGCAAGCCATTGCGGCTGAGCCACTCAAAAAGAGCCCCGGCCGACTCGACTTCCAGCGCGGCATTCTGAGTCAGGGACCGAACGGCCTCGAGGTACGCAGCACCGGCTCGCAAGACTCCGCCGTGTTCAGCTCCCTGTCGCGGGCCAACTGCTACATCGTTCTTGAACGGGAACGGGGCCGCGTCGCTGCGGGCGAGACGGTGACTGTCGAACCATTCGGGGGATTGCTGCTGTGAGCGAGATCCTGAGCGACGCCGAACTACTGCGCTACAACCGCCAGATCATCCTCAAAGCCTTCGACTTCGAGGGGCAGGAGGCGCTCAAGCAGGCGAAAGTGCTGGTGATCGGCGCCGGTGGCCTCGGCTGCGCCGCCAGCCAGTATCTGGCGGTGGCCGGGGTCGGCCAGCTCACCCTGGTCGATTTCGACCAGGTGGAGCTCTCCAACCTGCAGCGTCAGGTGCTACACAACGATGAGCGCATCGGTCACTACAAAGTAGACTCTGCCGCCCGGTCGCTGCGCATGCTCAATCCCTGGCTCAAGGTGGAGACCCACGCTGCCGTGGCCGATGAGGAACTGCTTGATGCCCTGTTGCCCCAACATCAGCTGGTACTCGACTGCACCGACAATCTGGCCATTCGCAACCTGCTGAATCAAAAGGCACGCCAGCACAGGGTGCCGCTGGTCAGTGGCGCCGCCATCCGGCTGGAGGGGCAGCTCTGCAGCTTCACCTGGCAGGAAGATGAGCCCTGCTACGCCTGCCTCAGCGCCCTGTTTGGCGAGCAGGCCCTCACCTGCGTCGAGGCGGGGGTACTCGCCCCCGTGGTGGGTCTGGTGGGCAGCCTGCAGGCACTGGAAGCCATCAAGCTCCTGGCAGGTATGGGCAAAAGCTACAGTGGCCGCCTGCTGATGATCGACGGCCTAAGCGGCACTTTCCGCGAGATGAAGCTGCCCAAGCGCCCCGACTGCCCGGTCTGCTCCCATCCTTAAACCCGAGTGATACCCACAAAAAAGCCGAACCCTGTGGTTCGGCTTTTTGCATCAAGCTTGCGCAGATTAACCGGCGCAGTAGACCCGAGCCTCGCGCGGGGTGTAGATTCCAAACGTAATCGCACCAAGCAGTCCATTGACGAAGGTGTGCTGGGCTTCAACCCGTACAACTTTGTCAGCACCATTGCACACGGTAGCAGCATCGATGTCTTTGCTCTGACCCAGACCAGAGATGAAGAAGTGATGAGTTACCTCTTTGGTCGGTGCAACCGCAGTACCCGGATGAACCGTGAAACCTTGCTGGGCACAACCAGCCATCATCAGCGCTACCGCTGCAGTCAATATCATTTTTTTCATTTTACTGTCCCTGACAACATTATTATTTCCCGTTCTAACCGGATGAAAAGAGGCGAGTTTTTTACAGTCAACACGGTGTAAACATCCCCCTCTTACACCACCCAAGTTAATGAGATTAATCAGCTACTGCAACATGGCAATTGTTTCAAAATGCGACGAGTCCAGATCATGGCAAAGCTCAGTTTTAATGGGTGGTCAATATCCGGTGAAGCAAATGATTAAATCCGGAAGGATCTTCCGCTGGCCAGGCGTGGTGGCCATTGGGGGTATGGATGGTGGCGTTGGGCAGGGCGGCAAACTGCTCCACCCGTTTGGCGAGCGGCAGGTAGTCGTGACTGGTGGAGATGATGGCCACCGGCTGCCAGATGGTGCCGAGCCGGGCGCGTACCGACCAGCCGGGGAGCGCCTCCAGTAGCGCTTTGTAAACCTTCTTTTTATTGCGCACGAAACGCAACCTGAAGGTGTGGCGCACCTGCGCCAGATCCGGGCCCGGGAAGAGCTCGCGTCCCAGCCACCATGCGAGCGGGCGCATGCCAAACCAGCGCAGCCACTTGAGGCGCTGGGCGTAACGCTCCTGCTCTTTGGGTGTTTCCAGCAGAAACTCGCTAACACCGTTGACCAGCACCAGCCCCTGTACCTTGTGGGGCAGTTGCAGCGCCAGCTCCAGCGCCACCATGGCCCCCAGTGACAATCCCACCACCCAGGCGGGCTCTGGCTGTGCATCGAGCCAGCTCACCACATCGGCTGCCAGGGTTGAGACGTCGAACGGCCCCTCCTGCATACTCTGGCCGTGGCCGCGCAGATCCAGCGCCACCACCCGGTAGTGTTCGGAAAACCGTTCGATCTGCGCCTGCCAGTCGAGGCTGGAGGAGCCCAGCCCGTGCAGCAGCAACAGCAAGGGGCCCTCCCCCGCACTGCGCAGGGCAAGACCATTGAATTTCATCACCTGATTGCGGCGCATCAGTGTATTGCCTCTCGACTCATCACCTGAACCATCTCTTGTTGCTATGTTGCCCGTGGCCATCCTGCCACGTTATCAGCACGGCGCCCAATCAGCCTTCGCTGACCAGACTAACCGCCTTGATATAAGCGTAGATCTGCTGCTGCGGCGCCAGCGCCAGCCGCCTGGCTGAGCGGCTGGTGATCCGGGCCAGCAGTATCTGCTCACCCAGAGCCAACTGCAACAGGGTCTGGCCGGGGCGCACCTCGCGCACCGCCAGCAGACGGGTGACGAGACAGTTGGAGAGACTGGAGTGCTCGATGGGGGCGGTGGCGATCACCACATCGCGCCCCGCCACCTTGATCTGCAAGGGGCCACTCTCGTCCGGCACATGGGTCATGGTGACCCGCAGTCGCTGCTCGCCGAGCTGCAGGGTCGCCATCTGTTCGTCGTCATCGTAGTGAGCCAAGGTCGCATCCAGCATCACCCCGGCATCGTCACGGCTGGCGAGCGAGAGATCGGTACGGGCGAAGATCTCGCTCGGCTGGCCTTGCGCCTCTACCCTGCCACTTTCCAGCAACACCAGCTGATCGCAGAGCAGGCTCACCTCCTCCATGGCGTGGCTGACGAAGATCATGGGAATGCCGCTCTCCTGTTGCAAGCCTTTGAGCACATGGGCCTGATGGATGCGGCTGCGCCGATCCAGCGCCGAAAAAGGCTCATCGAGCAGCAGCAGATCAGGCTCGGCCAGCAGCGCCCGCCCCAGCGCCACTCGCTGGCGTTGACCGCCAGATAGGGCATGGGCAGGCTGCCCCAGCAGATCGGCAAAGCCAAGCCGCGCCGCCAGCGCCTCGGGTTGCCAGCGCCCTCGCCCCTTGCGGGCCGCCAGTTGCAGATTGCCGAGCACCGTCAGATGGGGAAAGAGGCGCGCGTCCTGAAACACCAGCCCGATCCGGCGCGCTTCGGGCAGCAGAGCGGCGCACTCCCTATCGCGCCACAGCAAGCGATCCCCGCTTTGGCGATCGAGCCCGGCGATGATGCGCAGCAGAGTGCTCTTGCCGCAGCCGGAGGGACCAAACAGGCCGAGGATCCCCCCCAGCTCGAGGGTCAGTGCGCAATCGAGGGTAAAGGGGCCAAACTCGCGCCGAGCATTGATGCTCAGGGCGTTGTCTTGCGGAATAGTGGCTGCTTGGTTCATCCAAACACTCTCCGCTGTCTGCGCTGCAGCACACCATAGACCAGCACCAGCATCACCAGCGAGAAGGCCATCAGGCCGCCCGCCAGAATATGTGCGTTCTGGTAATCCATCGCCTCCACATGATCAAACAAGGCGATGGAGAGCACCTGGGTTTCGCCGGGGATATTGCCGCCAATCATCAGCACCACGCCAAACTCTCCCAATGTATGGGCAAAGCCGAGGGCCGCCGCCATCACGAAGCTGGGCAGGGTCATCGGCAAGATGATGTGGAAGAAGCGCTCCAGCGGGCCGAGCCCCAGGGTAGCAGCTGCCTCCAGCTCCTTGTTGCCCATATTGACGAAAGCGGAGGTGAGCGGCTGCACCACGAACGGCAGCGAATAGAGGATGGAGGCAAACAGCAGGCCGAGAAAGCTGAAGGCAAGGGGGGCGCCAAAGGTGTCGCGCCACCAGGCACCGAAACCATATTCGGGCGAGAAGGCGAGTAGCAGGTAAAACCCCAGCACAGTGGGGGGCAGCACCAGCGGCAGCGCCACCAGCGCCTCCACCAGCGGCCGCAGTCGGTTCTGACTGCGCGACAGCCACCAGGCCAGCGGCGGCGCCAGCAACAGCAAAATCGCGGTGGTACAGGCCGCGAGCTTCAGGGTGAGCCAGACCGCCAGCAGATCCCCTTCACTCATTGCCGACCTCCCGGTTGATAAATGCCCCCAACGGCATGGTATCCATCCTCATTGCAAAGAGTGGCCGACCCGAAGGCCGACCACTCAGGGTATCGCATCCGGCCCATCCCCTTATTGGGGCAGGGCATAACCCGCAGCCTTGATCTGTGCCTGACCCGGCCCCTTGAGCCAGGCGACCAGCGCCTCGACCGCAGCACCTTTCTTCAATACCAGCCCCTGCTGCTCGATGGGGGGATAGAAGTCAGCCGGTACCGCCCAGGCTTCGCCGGTCTTGCCCGCTTCCACCAGATTGGCCCAGGCGACGAAGCCCAGCTCGGCATTGCCGGTGTCGACAAATTGCCAGGTCTGGCCGATGTTGGCGCCAGTCAGCAACCGGTACTGCTTGGGATCGATCTTGAGATGGGTGAGGGTCGCCATGGCGGCAGCACCATAGGGTGCAGTGCGGGCATTGGCGATGGCGAGGTTGCCTTTCCAGCTGCGCAGAGTCGCCTCGTCAGGGGTTGGGCCCCCTTTCTTCCACAGCCCCAGCTGGCCGATGGCGTAGGTGAAGCGATCGCTCCCCTTGCCCTCTTTTTCCAGCTTCTCGGGGGTCGCCACATCGGCGGAGAGGAAGAGATCAAACGGTGCGCCGTGACTGATCTGGGTGTAGAGCACTCCGGTGGCGGCAGACGAGATGGCCAGGGTATGGCCGGTCTTGGCGGTAAACTCCTTGCCGATACGCTCGATAGTGCCCTTGAAGTTGGCGGCCACGGCCACCTTCACTTCATCGGCCTGCACGGCACCGGTATGCAAGGTGGCGGCGCAAATGCCGGCGATCACAACAGATAACAGCGGTTTCATTCCCTTTCTCCTGATGGGGCCCGCACATCCGCGCCCCGAAACGGGGCCGTGGTTCCCGTTGAACCTGCGCCCCTCGTGATGAACAGGTCAGGCTTGCCAGCGGGCGGCGGCGGCGTTGTCGCTCTCCTTGGCCTCGACCCAGCGTTGCACACCCTCGGCGGTCAGCTCTTTTTTCCAGAACGGCGCCCGGGTTTTCAAGAAATCCATGATGAAGTGACAGGCATCAAAGGCCGCGTCGCGGTGGGCACTGCTCACCGCCACCAGCACGATCTGATCGCCAAGCCACAGCTCGCCGATGCGGTGGATCAGGGTGCACTCCTGCAGCGGCCAGCGGCGACGGGCCTCTTGCACAATATCGGCCAGCGCCTTCTCGGTCATGCCGGGGTAGTGTTCGAGGGCCAACCCCTTCACCTCCTCCCCCTGATTGAAGTCGCGCACCTTGCCAACGAAAGTGACAATGGCGCCACTGTCAGCGCGGGTGGCGAGGCGGGCATATTCGTCCGCCAGCGAGAAATCGGCCCGCTGCACCAGAATACGATCTGTGATGGTTGCGTCGCTCATCGTCAGCCTCCGGTCACCGGCGGGAAAAAGGCCACTTCATCGCCATCATTGAGGGGCGTGTCGAGGGGTACCAGGGTCTGGTTGACCGCCACCAGCAGTTTGCCAGCCTCCAGCGCCAGCGCCCACTTGTCGCCGCGCTCACAGAGCGCCGCACGCAGTTGTTCGGCGGTGGCATAGTCACACGGCAGACTCAGCTCGTCGCAAGCCACCAGCTCTCTTACTTGCGCAAAAAACAGTACCTTGATCATGCTTGCTCCCCGCTATTTGACCCCAACTGAAAATGGCCGGACTTGCCGCCCCTCTTCTCGACCAGTCGCACCTGCTCGATCACCATGTCCTTTTGCACCGCCTTGCACATGTCGTAGATGGTCAGCGCTGCTACCGATGCCGCCGTCAGCGCCTCCATCTCCACCCCTGTCTTGCCGGAGAGTTTGCAGAGAGTGCGGATATGCACCTTGTGCTGCTCGGGCAGCGGCACTATCTCCACCTCGACTTTGGTCAATGCCAGTGGATGGCAGAGGGGGATAAGATCGGAGGTCTTCTTGGCTGCCATGATGCCGGCGATGCGGGCGGTGGCGAACACGTCACCCTTGTGATGCTGGCCGCTCAGGATCAGCGCCAGCGTCTCGGGGGCCATGGCAACAAACGCCTCGGCACGGGCTTCGCGCTCGGTCACCTGCTTGTCGGTCACATCCACCATATGGGCTTCGCCGCTCTGGTTAAGATGCGTCAGGTTGGGCTGGGTCTGCTTGGGATCGGTCTGGTTCATCGTTTGCTCTCAGAGGTGGGAGACAAAGTTGCACGGCTTGGTGCGGGCATCGAGCTGATCGCGGATCAGTTGCTCCCAACCCAGCTGGCAGGCACCGGTGGAGCCCGGCAGGCAGCAGATCAGGGTGCGATTGGCGAGTCCCGCCAGGGCACGGCTCTGCATGGCGGAGCCTTTAATCTCGGCAAAAGAGAGCTGACGGAACATCTCGCCAAAGCCCTGTACGGTGCGCTCGAACAGCACGCCGACCGCTTCCGGCACCCGGTTCTGCTCGTTGAAGCCGGTGCCGCCGTTAATCAGCACCACCTGCACCCCCTCATCGGCGATCCACTCGCTCACCCGCGCCCGGATGCGAAACAGGTTATCCGGGCAGAGCGCCCGATCGGCCAGCTGATGGCCCGCGTCGGTAAGGGCCGAGACCAGATAGTCGCCCGAGCTGTCATCGGCGGCGGTGCGGCTGTCGGAGACCGTCAGCACGGCGATCTTGAGGGGGATAAATGCGTTGTGTTTCTGTCCCATCGGGCAGCTCCTTGTGGCTATGGGCCGTCAACGAGGCAGGAAGAGAAGGGGTATGAGAGGCCGGCTGTCAGGGCGCAAAAACTGATGCAGACAGGAGTGACCAACTTGCTCAAGCGTGTGACGGCGGGCTGATTCTATCAAAGGTTTCACGAGATATGGGATTTAAAAGACACACAAATCTGATGCTTGTCCCAGATATGAACAAAACGCAGGCCGGGGAAACCCGGCCTGTCGTTGCAGGATCAGAAACCTTTCACCCCGGTCATGTCGGGCAGCTGGTGAGCAATCCCCTTGTGACAGTCGATGCAGGTGCCCTGCCCCTCCTTGCCGAGGTTGGCCGAGTGCATCTTGGCGGCACGCTGCCCCTGCAGGGAGAAGTCCATGTACTCGAAGTTGTGGCAGTTGCGGCACTCGCGCGAATCGGTCTCTTTCATTCGTTGCCACTCCCGCTCCGCCATCTCGCGCCGGTGCGACTCGAACTTCTCGCGGGTATCCACCTTGCCGGTGATCATGCCCCACAGCTCCTTGGAGGCCTGCACCTTGCGGATGATCTTGTAGGTCCACTCGTGCGGCACGTGGCAATCCGGGCAGCTGGCCCGCACGCCGGAGCGGTTGGCGTAGTGGATGGTGTCGCGGTACTCCTCGAACACGTTGTCCTTCATCTCGTGACAGCTGGTGCAGAAGGCTTCGGTGTTGGACGCTTCCATGGCGGTGTTGAAGCCGCCCCAGAAAATCACGCCGCCGAAGAAGCCCATCAGCAGCAACACCCAGAGGGCCGCCTTCGACGGAGACTTGAAGGTGGTCCACAGACGCTGGATAAAGCCGGGTAATTTCATCGATAGGCTCCTCAGTTCAGCGCTTCAACCGGTTTAAAGGTATTTTCCACCAGCGGCTTGGCATCCGCTTGCGGCACATGGCACTGCAGACAGAAGTAGCGACGCGGCGACACTTCACCCAGGGTCATGCCGTCGCGGGTCTCGAAGTGAGTCGGGCTGATCTTGGGTGCCTTCATGGCGCTGGCATTCTTGAAGCTGTGGCAGGCCAGGCACTTGTTGACCTTGGTATCCACCTCGTAGTTGCGAATGTCGTGGGGGATCAGCGGCGGCTGATGCATGTACTGGCGATCATAGGGCGCGCCATCCTTGCGGAAATTTTTCAGCGGTGCAGCGGTGTCTTCGGTCACCAGATCGGTGGCACCACGCTCGGACTTGAGGCCACCGGTACTATTGGTGATCTCGGGTGCCGCTGCCATCAAGGATCCCGCCATCAGGCAGGCCAGCATTGCTCCAATCAGCTTTTTCATTATTTGTTCTCCGACGTTTTTTCTGCCTTGACGGCAAAACCTACAGTGATTTCAAAAACTTGTTCCGCGCAGACATCGATGCAGCGGCCACAGTTGGTACACTCCTGAGCCGCAATCAAGGGCCCGTGACCGCGCTTGGCACCGTGAACAGGCCCGCGCAGAATGGGACGCTCCGGGCAGACCGCATAACAATCCATGCAGTTGTTGCACCGCTCGCGCCCCTTGGCAGAAATCTTGATAAATCCGACCCGGTTGACCAGGGCATAGAAGGCCCCCACCGGACAGAGATGACCACACCAGCCCCGCTCAACAACGAAAAGATCGAACAGGAACAGCGCCACCAGCAGGGCCCAGCCCGCCCCCATGCCAAACAGCAGACCACGCATGGCGAGCGACACCGGATTGACCAGCTCCCACGCCATCACCCCGACCACCGCTGGCACCACCAGCACCATGGCCAGCAGCCAGTAGCGGGTCGCACGGCTGAACTGGCCATTGCCCTTGAGGCCAAGTCGCCCCCTGAGCCAGGCTGCAGCATCCGTGATGAGGTTGACCGGACAGACCCAGGAGCAGAACACCCGCCCCCCGACCAGCCAGTAACCGATCAGCACGATGGCAGCCCCCAGCCAGAGAGTGGTGATGGGCCAGTGACCCGCCGCCAGCGACTGCAACAGCGTGAGGGGATCGGTCAGCGGCACCGTCTCCAGCAACAGCGAGCTGGAGAGGTTGCCCTTGAGGATCCAGATGCCCGCCAGCGGCCCCAGCAAGAACAGCCCGAGTACGCTGAATTGGCTGAGGCGACGCAGCAACAGGAAACGGTGGGAACGCCACCACCCCAGCTTGATGCGAGCCTCTTCCCCCGGATAACGACTCATAACCCCTCCGGTTTGCGGGTCGGCAGGGTGAGCCGATCGCCGATGAGCGACTTGTTCCCCGCTTTGGTCTTCTCTTCCCAACCGAGTCGATAGTGATGACCCAGCTCCCCCTTGGCGAGCTGGCGTGGCACCACCTTGATGGCAGCTTCCTCCAACACGCAGGCGTGCTCGCACTTGCCACAACCGGTGCAGATATCGCTGTGCACCGTGGGCAGGAACATGGCGTGCTTACCGGTGCGCTGGTTATGTTGCAACTCCAGGGTGATCGCCTTGTCAATCAGCGGGCAGACCCGATAACAGACATCGCAGCGCAGACCCAGATAGTTGAGGCAGGTCTCGTGATCGATGAGCACTGCCACTCCCATCCGCGCCTGATCGATGTCGGTCATCTGCTGATCCAGCGCCCCGCTCGGGCAGGCCACCACGCAAGGGATGTCATCACACATCTCACAGGGCACGGCACGCGCCTTGAAATAGGGGGTGCCGGTGGTCACAGGGTCAAACAGCCGGGCGAGCTTGAGGGTGTCGTAGGGGCACGCCAGGGCGCAGAGCCCGCAGCGCACGCAGGCGCTGAGGAACTCCCCTTCGTCGAGAGCGGCAGGCGGACGCAGCGCCTGGGCAGGCACAGCGTGTGCCTGCTGACGGGCCACGCCACCGAGCCCCACGCCAAGCAGGCCCACACCGCAAGCCCCCTTGGCCATGTCGGCCAGAAACTGGCGACGACTACGACTCATCTCGTACTCCCCCGCCTTATGCCTTCATCACCTTGACGGCGCACTTCTTGTAATCGGTCTCTTTCGAGAGCGGATCGGTGGCGTCCAGGGTCAGCTTGTTGACCAGCTGGCTCGCATCAAAGAAGGGCATAAACACCAAACCTTTGGGCGGTTTATTGCGACCACGGGTCTCGACACGGGTCTTCACCTCGCCACGGCGGGAGGAGACGATCACCTCTTCACCACGACGCACGCCGCGGGCCTTGGCATCGTCCGGGTGCATAAACAGCACCGCATCCGGGAAGGCGCGATAGAGCTCGGGTACCCGACGGGTCATGGTGCCGGTGTGCCAGTGTTCCAGCACCCGACCGGTGGAGAGCCAGAGGTCATACTCTTTGTCCGGTGACTCGGCGGCGGGCTCGAACGGCAGCGCGAAGATAACCGCCTTGCCATCGGGCTTGCCATAAAAACGCACCCCCTCGCCCGCTTTCACATAGGGGTCGAACCCTTCACGGTAGCGCCACAGGGTCTCCTTGCCATCCACCACCGGCCAGCGCAGACCGCGCGCTTCGTGGTACTGATCGAACGGCGCCAGATCGTGACCGTGGCCGCGACCGAAGGTGGCGTACTCTTCGAACAGTCCCTTCTGGACGTAGAACCCGAAGTGTTCGGCTTCGTCGTTCAGCAGTCCCTTGCTCTGCTCTTTCGGGAACTGGTTGACCTGACCGTTGGCATAGAGCACGTCGAACAGGGTTTTGCCCTTCACTTCCGGCATCTTGGCAATCAGTTCAGCCGGCCACACTTCCTCAACCTTGAAGCGCTTGGAGAACTCCATCAGCTGCCACAAGTCGGACTTGGCCCCTTCTGGCGCCTTCACCTGCTGGTGCCAGAACTGGGTGCGGCGCTCAGCGTTGCCGTAGGCCCCCTCTTTCTCCACCCACATGGCGGTGGGCAGGATGAGGTCAGCGGCCTGGGCGGTAACGGTCGGGTACGGGTCAGAGACCACGATGAAGTTGCGCGGGTCACGATAGCCAGGCAGGCGATCGGTATTCATGTTGGGACCGGCCTGCATGTTGTTGTTGCACATCACCCAGTAGGCGTTGAGCTTGCCATCTTTGAGCATGCGGTCTTGCAGCACGGCGTGGAAACCCACCTTGTCGGGTATGGTCCCCTCCGGCAGTTTCCAGATCTGCTCGGCGATGGCGCGGTGCTTGGGCTCGGTCACCACCATGTCGGCAGGCAGGCGGTGGGCAAAGGTACCCACTTCCCGCGCGGTGCCACAGGCAGAGGGCTGACCGGTCAGTGAGAAAGGACCATTACCCGGCTCGGAGATCTTGCCGGTCAGCAGGTGGATGTTGTAGCAGAGGTTGTTGGCCCAGACGCCACGGGTATGCTGGTTGAAGCCCATGGTCCAGTAAGAGACCACCTTCTTGCTCGGATCGGCATAGAGCTTGGCCAGCTTTTCCAGCTTCTCTTTGGAGACGCCGGAGAGCTTGGAGACCGACTCCACATCGTAATCCGCCACGAACTTGGCAAACTCCTCGAAGGTCATCGGAGTGGCATCGCCGCTGTCCGGGTTCTTCGCTTTTTGCTGCAACGGATCGGTCGGGCGCAGGCCGTAACCGATATCGGTGACCCCCTTCTTGAACACGGTGTGTTTGTTGACGAAGTCCCAGTTCACCTTGTCATTCTGGATGATGTAGTTGGCGACATAGTTGAGGATCGCCAGGTCGGTCTGCGGAGTGAACACCATGCCGTTGTCAGCCAGCTCGAAGCTGCGGTGCTCGAAGGTCGAGAGCACGTGCACCTGTACATCCGGATTGGAGAGACGGCGATCGGACATCCGCGACCAGAGGATGGGGTGCATCTCGGCCATGTTGGAGCCCCACAGCACGAACGCATCAGCCTGCTCGATATCGTCGTAGCAGCCCATCGGCTCATCCATGCCGAAGGTACGCATGAAGCCGACGACCGCGGAGGCCATGCAGTGACGGGCGTTGGGGTCGATGTTGTTGGTGCGGAAGCCGGCCTTCATCAGCTTGGCGGCGGCATAGCCTTCCCAGACGGTCCACTGGCCGGAGCCGAACATGCCGACAGCAGTTGGGCCCTTCTCTTTCAGGGTCGCCTTGAACTTCTCGGCCATGATGTCGAACGCCTGATCCCAGCTGATGGGGGCGAAGTCGCCATCCTTGTCGAACTGGCCGTTCTTCATCCGCAGCATCGGCTGGGTCAGGCGATCCTGGCCATACATGATTTTGGAGAGGAAGTAACCCTTGATGCAGTTGAGGCCACGGTTGACCGGCGCATCGGGGTCGCCCTGAGTCGCTACAACCCGGCCATCCTGAGAGCCCACCAGAACGGAGCAGCCGGTACCGCAGAAGCGGCAGGGAGCCTTATCCCAATGGATGGCAGTCTTGTCGGTACTGGTGATGAGATTGGCTGCCAGCGTGGGGGCACTGACACCGGCCACGGCAGCGGCAGCTGCCACCGCGTTGGCCTTCATAAAGTCGCGTCGACTCAGCTTCATGGCATATCCTCACATTGCTTATCGCGTAATAGTTGTCGAATCTGTCGAACGGGAGCCAACCATCAGCGGCAGAGGGCACGCCAGGCATCCCATCACTCTTTTCAGTGACCGCCCAGTTCATCGAACTGGTGGTAAATCAGGGCGGCAGAGAGCACACCCGGCATCGCCTGTATCGCATCAATGGCCGCCATGATCGGCCGCTGGCTCGGACCTTCCAGGGTCACGACCAGCTTGCCCTCGTCACTGACGGCGTGGATCTCGGCCCCTTCAAGGGCACCAATCTGCTCGGCGAGCTGATGGCGCAAGGGGGGCTGGGTCAGCACCACCAGACTCGATACATGGAACTCCTGATCCATTGTGGCTTCTTTCTGACTCATTCTGACTCCTGCTTGAGGGTGGGCTGGCTCGCACCACCGGATGGGGCGGCTCGCCCGTCGACCTTGATGCTGCCAACCGGACAATCCTGCACGCAGGCGCCGCAGCCATTACAGCGATCCGGCTCCACCGTCGGGGTCGGCACGCGCCCCAGCACCGGAATAAAGCGAATGGCATTGGGCTCGCAGCTGTCCTGACAGCGCTGGCAGAACACCTGGCCATTGGCCAGACAGTTGGCCTCGATATGGGCCTTGTAGTGCCAAGGGGACTCGCTGGTCGGGCGAAACAGCGGCGCCTTGCAGACCGTGACACACTCGGCGCAGAAGGTGCATTCGCCACGCTGGAAATCGACCACCGGAAAACCGCCCTCGCCATTCACCAGGATCTGCTCCGGACAGGCAGCCAGACAGTCCCCGCAGCGGGTGCAGTCAGCGACAAATGCCGACCAGTTGACTGACCAGGGCAACTGCACCGGCGGTTCGGCAGTTCTCAGCCGCCCCCGGAACAGGCCTCGGCGGGCAAGATCGATCTCATCCGGCATGTTGACTCCTGTTCTGGTGAAGAAGGGGACAGTCCGAGTCCATGATTGGCATTCTTGATACCAATTATAAGAGTGGGTGTATATTGCGGCCCTGACAAGGTAAGGGATATACCACCAGGGAGATAAACAGGGGGGATTCTTGCGCCAGATCAAAGCCTTGCAGCGCAATAAAAATGGAGGTGTCGGTTAAAATACCTCCATGTGAGGATTGCTATTTAATCGTTGGCGATTTTTTGCGGTTATCCGCCGATCGAGGCGAGATGAGGGGTGATGCCGGCATTGCCCTCATGGAGACGATGGGTGGCACTCTTGCCCGCCAGTGCCGCGCGAATGCGCTGTTGCAGCTCATCAGATTGTGCATCTGCGCCGAGCAGATCCCGCAGGTCGATACCGTTGTCGCCAAACAGGCACAGATGCAGCTTCCCCAGCGAGGAGACCCGCAGCCGGTTGCAACCGGCACAGAAATCCTTGCTGTAGGGCATGATAAGCCCCACCCCACCTTGCGAATCGGGGTGCATAAAGACCTGCGCCGGACCGTCATCCGAGCCCCGCAACTGCTGCACCCAGCCGCTCTCCAGCAAGCGCTGTTTGATCTGCTCGCCGCTGACATGGTGGTCACGAAACAGGGTATCCATCTCGCCGGTCTGCATCAGCTCGATAAAGCGCAGCTCGATGGGCTTGTGCCTGATCCAGCCCAGAAAGGCATCAAGCTGGTAGTCGTTGAGCCCCTTGAGCAGCACCGCATTGATCTTCACCGATTTGAAACCGGCGGCCAGTGCTGCTTCGATCCCCTCCATCACTTCGGCCAGCTTGTTCTCACCGGTGATCTGGTGAAACTGGCGCGGGTCGAGACTGTCGACACTGACATTCAGCGCGTTGAGTCCGGCATCAAACCACTCCTGAGCCCGCTCCTTGAGGCGATAGCCGTTGGTGGTCATGGCGACCTTCTCGATGCCCGGGGTGGTGGCAATCACCTTGACGATCTCGGTGAAATCGCGGCGCAGGGAGGGCTCGCCCCCCGTGATGCGCACCTTGCGGGTACCCATGGCGGCAAAACCGCTGACCACACGGCGGATCTCGTCAATCGAGAGAAAGGGTTGACGCCCCGCTTTGTGACCTTCGGGGGGGCGATAGCCGTCAGGCAGGCAATAGGTGCAACGGAAATTGCACACATCGGTCACTGACAGACGCAAATAGTAAAAACGACGGGAAAAACCATCTTCAAGTGGCAACATAAACACCTTTCCAAATACGGGAGGCCAGGGCATTTCTTTCCTGACCCTTACAGCTCGACGATTGTGTTCAACTGTCGGCTGACGGCTGGTTTTCCCCTATCGCTAGGACGTAGGCAAAACCGCTCGGAGTTCATCTAGTTTTTCGATGCTAACACAAGTTGGAGTACACTCCCACGCATCTTGCGGGGTCCTTATCACTATTCAGAGGTGCGCATCAGTATGGGAAAACGGTTCAGGGTCCATTCGGTCAGCAGTGCCATTGGCCGCGCCATGGTGTTGATCCTCTTCATGGCCAGCCTTATTGCGCTGGTCGCCATGGTCACCCTCTTCTACTCGGTACCCGATGCCAAGGCGATCAACCTCTCCGGTTCGCTGCGGATGCAGGCCTACCGGATGGCCTACGAAATCGAGCGAGGCGACAGCGTGCTGGGACGCCTCTCACAGTTTGAAGAGACCCTGCACGCCGAAGAGCTGCAGGAGACCCAACGCTGGATCACGCCCGCCTCTCTGCGTCGCACCTATGGCGAGGTGCTTAGCCAGTGGCAGGTAATGCGCCAACACATCGAGGATCGCACTCCCAGACGGTACACCGATAACACCGAGCAGTTTGTGGCAGCCATCGACAATTTCGTCAATCAGATGCAGTACCACGTGGAATTCAAGGTGCGAATGCTGGCGCTGGCGGAGGGGCTCGGCCTGCTGGCCATCATCACCATCGCCTGGTTCACTGTGCGCTTCACTCGCCAGCAGGTGGTCGCCCCCCTCAACCAGCTGGTCTATTGTGCCCGCCAGATCCAGCGGCAAGACTTCGACCTCCAGTTGCCCGCCCACGGCGAAAATGAGCTGGGGGAGCTGTCGCGCGCCTTCGTCACCATGGCCGACGAGCTGGGCAAGCTCTATCGGGAGCTGGAAAACAAGGTGGAGGAGAAAACCGCCAAACTGCAGCAGGCCAACGACACCCTCTCGTTTCTCTATTCGACCGCCCAGAAGCTGCACGCCGCCCCGCTCAGTACCCGCACGCTGATCAAGCTGCTGGATCGCGCCGCCGCTCACCAGCATATCGACCACATCCGGCTGACCCGCTTCGAACACAACGCCATGCCGGTCTACATCTCGGGGCGCACCGGCTGGCCCGGCGACCTCGATGCGGTCGCCAGCTTCTATCTGCAGATGGATGAGCAGGAGTTCGGCCGCCTCGACATCATCAGCCAGCACCCCATCGACGAGCGGTTGATCAAAAACTTCACCATGCTGCTGGCCCAGGTGCTGCACAAAGACCAGACCCTGCTGCAACAGCAGCGACTGCTGCTGATGGAGGAGCGGGCGGTGATCGCCCGGGAACTGCACGACTCGCTGGCGCAGGCCCTCTCCTACCTCAAGATCCAGTCCACCCTGCTCAAGCGCTCCTACGCCAAGGGGCAACAGGAGAAAGCGCAGGAGGCGATGCAGCAGATCGACGAAGGACTCAGCAATGCCTATACCCAGCTGCGCGAACTGCTCGGCACCTTCCGCCTCACCATAGGGGATGCCAATCTGGGGGAAGCAATCCGGGTGATGCTCGATCAGCTGCAACCCCAGACCAAGGCCGAAATCCGGTTCCATTACGGACTGGCCGACAACGACCTGGAGGCGGGCCAGCATATCCACATTCTGCAACTGATCCGTGAGGCAGTGCTCAACGCCATCAAACATGCCAACGCGCAAGTGATTGATGTTAGCTGTGAGACCCTCGCCAGTGGTAACATCGAGGTTCAGATTTCAGATGACGGGGTCGGGATCGGACTCGCCAGCTCGGCGATCAACCATTACGGTTTGAGCATCATGAACGAGCGCGCCAGCAAACTGCATGGTCTGCTGACCATCAACGAGCAGCAACCACAAGGCACCCGCGTGCATCTGACCTTTCCCACCAGCCTAACGAGAGACGCCTGATGGACGAGATGAAATACACTGTTCTGGTCGTAGATGACCATCCCCTCATGCGCAAAGGGATTGTGCAGTTGCTGGCTCTGGAAGAGAACATGGAGGTGACCGGTGAAGCCTCTAACGGCACCGATGCCGTGGCACTGGCCAAAGAGGCCGAGCCGGATCTGATCCTGCTCGACCTCAATATGAAAGGGCTCTCCGGCCTCGATACCCTCAAGGCGCTGCGGGCCGAAGAGATCACCTCCCGGGTGGTGATCCTCACCGTCTCCGATGCACGCCAGGATGTGGTGGCCCTGCTCAAGGCCGGTGCCGATGGCTACCTGCTCAAGGATACCGAGCCTGATCTGCTGCTGGCCCAGCTGGCAGATGTAATGACCGGCAAACAGATCCTGAGCGAACCGCTGCGCCCCTATCTCGAAAACATCTACGAGCTGGATCACCTGCAGCAGAAACTGGAGAGCTTAACGCGTCGCGAAATGCAAATCCTGCGCGAAATTGCAAAAGGCCTCTCCAACAAACAGGTCGCCTCGGTACTCCATATCTCCGAGGGAACGGTCAAGGTTCACGTGAAGAGCCTGCTGAAGAAACTCGAGGCGCAAAGCCGCGTGGAAGCGGCTGTCATGTATCTGGAGCAGCGCAACTAAGCGCCCTCTTCCTGCCGAAAAGCCACCATCCGGTGGCTTTTTTCATTCTCTGGCACAGTCGCTGCATTGTCCTATTCAGCAACTACTCAATGGAGGATGGAACATGAAACTACAACCTTTGGCACTGTTCCCCTTGCCTTCCCACATACTGCCGGGCGGCAAGCTTCCTCTGCGTCTGTTCGAGCCACGCCACCTGCAGATGCTCAAGGAGTCGTTCATTAACGATCAGGGCTTTGGCATCGTGATGGAAGAGTCCACCACCTCGGGACAATCCGGCCGCATTCTGCCGGTGGGCACCCGGGTCAAGGTGACCGACTTCTACACCCTCAATGATGGCCTGCTGGGGGTGACGGTGCTGGGACTGGAGCGCTTCTGCATCCACGAGATGGAAACAGATGAGATGGGCCTGCGCCGGGCTAAGGTGGAGATGCTGCCGAACTGGCCGAGCACCCACTCCGATTTCAACGACAAGCTGCTGGTCAATCGTCTGCGGGAAGTGTTCGAGCAGTATCCGGAGCTTGATGAGCTCTATCCGGACAAGCGCTTTGAAGATGCCGCCTGGCTCTGCCAGCGCTGGCTCGAGATATTGCCGATGCCGATTTATGAAAAGCAGATGCTGATTGCCAAACAAAACAGCGAAGCGGCCCGTAAATTCCTGCATCGCCTGATTTCACAATGACAGATACAGCGTTGCAAATTGCAATTATTCCAATAATGAAAACATGAAATTCGCACTTTGCAATTAACAAAAAGAACAACAAAGCATTACAAACGAGAGCCGATGCGCTAAACGGCCAGAATTGAACACGAAAGAGTCCCAAAAAAGTTGGCACAGATTTTTCATATAGATTGATACAACCCGATTTATCCCGTGCTCTCTTCAGTATTTGCTGAAGAACTGGTCAACCCACAAAGTTGACCATTTTTTTTATCCGCGCGTCGGCAACCGCTGACCAAAGTGACGCTGCAAACACTCTCTCAGCCGTGACAAGGTGATGGGCTTGGCGAGGAAATCATCCATCCCCTGCGCCAGACAGCACGCCTTGTCCTCCGCCATCGCATTGGCCGTCAGAGCGACGATAGGCATGGTGCATCCCAGCTCCCGCAACCGTCGGGTCGCTTCCAGCCCGTCCATCAGGGGCATCCGCATATCCATCAGGATCAGATCCGGGCGCTGCTCATCCACCTGCGCCAGCGCCTCCAGACCATTGGCGGCCAGCCGCACCTTGCCAACCAGCTTTTGCAGCATCAGCGACACCACCAGCTGGTTGACCGGGCTATCCTCCACCACCAGCACATCCAGCGGCAGCAACGTAGCAACACTCTCTTCCCGCAGTGGTTGACAATGGCAAGGCAGCGCCATATCCGACAGCTCGAACCAGAAGCAGCTTCCCTTGCCCGGCTCGCTCTTCAGCTGGATCTCCCCCCCATCAGGGCGACCAGACGCTTGCTGATGGCTAGGCCAAGGCCGGTTCCGGAAAAACGCCGGGTGGCCGAGTTGTCAACCTGGGAGAAGGGTTCAAACAGCCGCGCCTGATCCGCGTCGGCGATCCCGATCCCGGTGTCGGAGACCGAGATCCGCAACTTCTCATCCTGCCAGCCAAGGTGCAGTGTGACCTGCCCCTGCTCGGTAAATTTGAGGGCGTTGTCCAGCAGATTGCCCATCACCTGCGACAGACGCATCGGGTCCCCCTGCAACTCCAGAGGGACGGACTCATCAACCCGATAAACCAGCGCAATCCCCTTGGCGGTGGCACGGGCCTGCAGCGGTTCGACCAGGGATTGGCAAAGCTGGACTGGCTGCAAGGTCTCGCAGTGAAACACCAGGGTTTGCGACTCAATTTTCGAAAAATCGAGCACGTCATCGATGATGGTTTGCAGCAATCTGGCCGAGTGGGTGGCGTGGCGCAGCAGGCTCTGTTGCTCCGGCGCCAGCTCGGCATGCTGCACCAGATCGAGCATCCCCAACACCGCATTCATGGGCGAGCGGATCTCGTGAGTCATCATGGCCAGAAACTGGGACTTGGCACGGTTGGCCGCTTCGGCCTCATCCCGCGCCCGCGCCAGCTCCTCTTCACGGCGGATCTGGGAGCTGATATCCCGGGCAGTACCGCGATAGCCGGTAAAGAGACCTTCATGGTCGAAACAGGGCTCGGCGCTCACCTCCATCCAGCAGGGGCCATCAAGCAGCGCCACCTGCATCCGCACCCCTCGCACCGGCTGGCGCTGTTCCAGCAACCGCAGGTATTGCTGCGCCTCGCAGCTCTGCTTGTTGCAGACATAGTCATAGAGGGTCGGCCGGATCGCCTGCGGAGTCAGCTCATCCAGATAACCCGGTTCGGAGGCATAACTGAGGCGATGCTCGGCATCGGTCTCCCAGAACCAGTCGGAGGCCATGGCGGCGAAGCTGCGAAAACGGCGTTCGCTGGCCTGCAGCGCCTCGGTCTTCACCGCCACCTGCTCCTGCAAGCGGGCGCGATAGGTGATGTTGACCAGCGCCTGGGCGATGAGCGGGCGGCAGCGCTCCATGGCCGCCTTGCTGGTGAGATCGAAGGTGCCCGCCCGGGCGTGGCGGCAGATGAGGGTGGCGGTAAAACCGGGTGCCTGCAGCCCGGTCAGCATCACGCTGGCCCAGCCCGGCTCGTTCGCCAGTGGCGCCAGCTCGGGCAGTTGGGAGGGATCGTAAATCACCAGGGTTTCACCGGCGATGGCACGGGCAAAGGCCGGGGTCATGTGCCAGCTGTGGGCAGCGCGCATCGGCTCGGTACTGAGGTGGGTACTCCCCCGCTCCCCTTCCCAGGCCACCACATCCGCGTGCTCAAAGCCGATAAAGGGTTTGAGCACCTGGATAAGGCTCTCCAGTACCTGCTCCAGCGTCTTGGCATCGGCGAGGGTGGCCACCCCGCCCAGCAGGGTCTGGGACTCGTGACGATATCTGGCCTCGCGCTCGCGGCAACGCATAAGATCGACCAGGGTGGTCTGCAATTTGTCGCCGAGGGCTTCCAGTTCACTGCTGCCAATCATCTTGTTGCCTGCTCTGTTATGTTCTGCCGACTCAACGGGTCAGGAAAATCACGCTCGATACCATCAGGTTACCGTGAGCCAGCTCGCCATTGGGCAACCGCCCCTGCTCGCCGAAGGTAAAGGGGGTGATAAACGGGATCTTGCCGAGACGAGCCTGGCTCTGCTCGACGAATTGGCACAACATATCACCTAGCGCCAAACGGCAACCAGCACAAAAGATGATGAGGGCGCCGATCGGCTGCCATTCCACATCGACCCCATAGCCCGGCTCAATGCGCATGGCATTGAGGCTGCGCTGCAGCAACCCCTCCTGACTGCTGTACATCAGCAGCAGGCGCTCCCCCTGCACCACATCGGTAAAGAGCCGTAGCCCGCCCTGTTCGGTCACCGCCTCGGGATGGGACAGCTTGTAGTAGGGAATGCCATCCAGCGATCCCACTTGACGGGCCAGCGGGGTGAGCGTGGTCTCCCGCAAAATCGCCCCCACCGGCCAGGGCTGCTCGCGTCCGCACCAGCGGGCATAAACCTCGGCGGCGGGCTGGTGATCGATGGTGAACACCTCTCGCCCGTCGCAGGCGGTGATCTCGCCACTGAATTCGGCAGGGACATACCCAGAATGAAACTGAAAGGCCAGCTGGCAATCGGGATAGAGCACCGCCAACGCGATGCCATCCTGACTCACCGCCTCATCCCAGCAGAGTTGCCACTCGCCGCTGACGCTGTTGTCTGCCGCGGATCCACCAACCACTGGCACCGAGGCACCGAGCTCGGCCTCGATACCGGCCAGCAGCCCCTCCTCCTTGCCGGGACTGGCGTGAAACAGGATCAGCTGGGGCAACTCGCCCGGTCGACCGCAATCGCTCATGGCGCTACGCAGCAACTGCCGCACATCCACCCCGTCACCGCTGGCACCGGCCACCCCGAAGGCCCCTTTCTCGTCATAAAAAGCTGCCACCGCCACTCCGAACCCCTCTATGGCGTGGTGTCCCATCTCGGTCATGACGCCGCCGCAGGAGCTGCACCCAAGCAGACGGGTGGTCGGGAACTGGCGTTTGAGCGCGTCGCGCAGTATCGCCCCGTCATGAGCTTGGGTAAAATAGAGCAGCAGCAGGGAGGGCGCCTGATCGGCATGGTGGCGCAACTGCGTGCAGATCTCTTGGGCCGCCAGCGATGAATTCCGGGCGAGGGAGTGAACGGTCAGAAATTTCAACACCATCTCCTTGTTTTATCGGATAGCAGTCGCAAGCAAAAATCATACCCTTATCAAACAATTATCTCGCTTCACTTGCTAACATAGCGGTCAACTGAGACCAATGACAGGATGCCCACATGTGGCAAAAAAACATCAATGACTTCGATCGGGTCGTTGCCATCGGTGGTGGCCACGGCATGGGTCGCGTACTCTCGTCCCTCTCGTTCCTCGGTCAACGGCTCACCGGCATCGTCACCACCACAGATGATGGTGGCTCGACCGGACGCTTACGCAAGAGTCAGGAGTGCATCGCCTGGGGCGATCTGCGCAACTGCCTGAACCAGCTGGTGACCGATCCCAGTATCGGCAGCCTGTTGTTCGAATACCGCTTCGCCGGCAAAGGCGAGCTGGCGGGCCACAACCTTGGCAACCTGATGCTGCTGGCGCTCGATAATCTCTGTGTCCGTCCTCTTGATGCTATCAAGCTGATCAGTGACATGCTCAAAATCGAGTCACAATTGCTACCCATGTCTGAATTTCCCACCGACCTCTGCGCCCATATGGAGTGTGGCACCCAGATCCTGGGAGAAGTCTCCATCGATCAACTGGCCACGCCGCCCCTCTCCCTCGGCCTGATGCCGGAGGTGCAAGCAACCCGGGAAGCGGTGCTGGCACTGCAGCAGGCGGACATGATCATTCTGGGGCCAGGCAGTTTTCTCACCTCCATCATGCCGCCACTGCTGCTGGCCGAGATTGCCCAGGCCATCAACGAGAGCAGCGCCATGCTGGTCTTTGTCTGCAATCTGGTGGCGGAAAACGGCCCTGCCAGCCAGCTGGATCTGATGAGTCAGTGTCGCTGGCTGGAGTCCCGGGTCGGTCAGGGTCGGCTGGATGCCATCCTGGCCCCCCGGGGCGCGGGTGATGCGGGAGCCTGGCAGGGTCGGTTGATCGACGCCGATCTGGGTGAGCTCGAATTGCCCCATCGGCACGATCGGTTGAAGCTGAAACTGGCGCTGGACCGGATCATCCAGCACCTGCTCAACCAGCGTTAGGCAACGGCCACGGCGGCCCGGCATCCCTGCATGGCGCCGCTACTGATAATCGGACAGAAACGCCAGCACTTGGGGCAAGGAGGCCTCCAGCAGTTGCAACTGGCGCTCTGCCTCGGCCACATCCGCCTGCTTGCAGGCCATCTCCAGCGCCATCACCTGCTGATAGCTCGGCATGGCGCCGTAGCTGCCACAGGATGATTTCATGCTGTGCGCCACTCGGGCCAGCGCCTCCCACTCTCCCTGCTCATAGAGGGGCCTGAGCTGACTCAGCTGCTCTCCCACCTCTTCAATAAATACTGCGATGACCACGGGCAGCATATCCTGACCAATATCCTCTGCCAGCTGCTGCAACACCTTGCGATCCACCCACTCCATGCGAGGCTCCTCCAGAACGGTATTCAAACAGACCATACTATAGATAGTTTTCGATGTCGTGGCTCACGGCCAGACAGTGATGACCCATCCGACTGGATAGCTCGGGGAATGAAGTGGAAAAAAAATGTGATCGGTATCGAAATAGCGATGCAGAAACGCCCGTCAAGACAACAACTTCATTGCCAAACATTAACAATTGCTCAACACTCAATTCCGTCAGAGTGATGATGCTCAGCAACACCTCTCATCCCTTTTGCCTTTTATGGCTGCTGCGAAGAACCAGGGTAGGAATCTACCCTGGTATTTTTTTATCTCGCTCAGGCACGACCTGATTGGTCGCCACCCGCTCCCCCATGCGAAACAGATTGAATTCGCCGGGTGCCATCCTGACCCAGTTCTCATTGCCGGTCAGCGGACGGGTGGTGATCAGGGTCACCACATCGTTGGGGGTGGTCTCGCTTTGAAAGTCGATCACCACCTCCTCATCCAGCAGGCTCGCCTCGCCAAAGGGCGCGCAGCGGGTCAGCCAGTGCAGGTTGTTGCTGCAGTAGCTCATCACATACTCCCCGTCCGAGAGCAGCATGTTGAATACTCCCAGCCCTCTGAGCTCATCACACAAGGTGGCCATATAGCGAAACATGGCGGGAAAGTTGGCAGGACGCTTGGGATATTTTTGCTCCAGCCGATCGAGCAACCAGCAGAAGGCGTGCTCACTGTCGGTATCCCCCACCGGACGGTGACGGCCGGTTGGCAGCTTCTTGTAGCCGGTCAGCTGACCGTTGTGGGCGAAGGTCCAGTAACGGCCCCACAGCTCACGGGTAAAGGGGTGGGTATTTTCCAGTGACACGCAGCCACGGTTGGCCTGCCGAATGTGGCTGACCACGGCGCAGCTCTTGATGGGCAGCGCCTGTACCAGTCTGGCGATGGGAGATTGGGCGCTGGGCTCGGGATCCTTGAAGGTGCGAAAGCCCTTCCCTTCGTAAAAGGTAATGCCCCAGCCATCCTTGTGGGGCCCTGTCTTGCCGCCGCGCAGCATCAACCCGGTAAAGCTGAAGCAGATATCGGTCGGCACATTGGCACTCATGCCGAGCAGTTCGCACATATCCGGCAGACTCCTTTCATGATTTGGCTTGTGTCATGTTCGACCAGCACGCTGGTTCGACAGAGCGCAGGGGAAGGCACAATCCCTTCCCCTGTGACTGGCAACAACCGGCCGATGGCGAACCATGCAACCGGTGCTGCTCTTGTCTGATCGCGATAGCCTGATTACTTGGCCATCTCTTTTTCGACCAGCTGGATCAGGATGTGGATCACCTTGATGTGCACTTCCTGAATACGGTCGGCATAACCAAAGTGCGGCACCCGGATCTCGACATCCGCCAGACCTGCCATCTTGCCGCCATCCTTGCCGGTCAGGGCGATCACTTTCATCCCTTTGGCGCGGGCAGCCTCGATGGCTTTCAGGATATTGCCGGAGTTGCCGCTGGTGGAGATGCCGAGCAGCACGTCGCCACGGCGGCCGACTGCTTCTACATAGCGGGAGAAGACATAGTCATAGCCAAAGTCGTTGGAAACACAAGAGAGGTGGCTCGGATCGGAGATGGCGATACCGGCATAACCCGGACGGTTTTCACGGTAACGACCGGTCAGCTCTTCGGCGAAGTGCATGGCGTCACAGTGGGAACCACCGTTGCCACAAGAGAGCACCTTGCCCTCTTCTTTGAAAGAGTCAGCCAGCAGCTTGGCAGCCGCTTCGATGTTTTTCAGGTTCTGCTCATCAGCCAGGAAGGCCTGCAGTACGCTGGCAGCTTCGGTCAGTTCATTGCGGATCAATTCTTGGTACATGATGTCTCTTCCACGGTTTTTAGTGTGCGTGTAGCTCGCGACTATTCTCGCACAAGCCAAGCGCACAGTCGCCCCCCTGCGAGCTACACCGCTGGCGACTCGTGAGCGTTATGGGGATCACAGAGAGAAGGTAATGAAGATGTAAACAGCTTGATAACTTTGTGCGTATGAATTACAACAGGGGCCATATCCAACAGGTCAGACCTCTGGATCAGTTACGCCACGTTGGCAACCTAACCACGCAAGGAGCAAGCAATGACGACGACCCTCACTCTGCTCGGGGTGATCCTGGTTATCGGAGCCCTGGCCTATCGCCGGGCATCCCTGTTCATCTCCACCCTGATCACCGGCGCCGCCCTGGTGCTTGGCGCCATCTATGGTCATGTGCCCTTGCTGGTATGGGCGCTGTTCGCGGTGATCGCCATCCCGCTCAATCTGGTGGAATTTCGCCGCAATCAAATAACCAAGCCGCTGTTCAAGATCTACAAATCGATCATGCCGGAGATGTCCCGCACCGAAAAAGAGGCGATTGAAGCGGGCACCACCTGGTGGGAAGCCGATCTGTTCGCGGGCAACCCGAACTGGAAAAAGCTGCACGCCATCCCGATCGCGACCCTCTCTGCCGAAGAGCAGGCCTTTATGGATGGTCCGGTCGAGGAAGTGTGCCGCATGGTGAGCGACTGGGAAGTGACCCACGAGCGCGCGGATCTCTCCCCCGAGGTGTGGCAATACCTGAAGGACAACAAGTTCTTCGCCATGATCATCAAGAAGAAATATGGCGGTCTGGAGTTCTCGGCCTACGCCCAGTCCTGCGTACTGCAAAAGCTGTGCGGCGCCAGCGCCGTGCTCGCCTCCACCGTCGGCGTGCCCAACTCGCTGGGCCCGGGCGAACTGCTGCAGCACTATGGCACTGACGATCAGAAAGATTACTACCTGCCCCGTCTGGCGGTCGGCAAAGAGATCCCCTGCTTCGCACTGACCAGCCCGGAAGCGGGTTCTGACGCCGGTTCCATCCCCGACTTCGGTATCATCGCTAAGGGCGAGTGGGAAGGAAAAGAGGTGCTCGGTATGCGCCTCACCTGGAACAAGCGCTACATCACGCTCGCCCCCATCGCTACCGTGCTGGGTCTCGCCTTCAAACTGCGTGATCCGGAACACCTGCTGGGTGAAGAGGAAGAGCTCGGCATCACCTGTGCGCTGATCCCGACTCACATCAAGGGTGTCGGCATTGGCCGTCGTCACTTCCCGCTCAACGTGCCGTTCCAGAACGGCCCGACCCAGGGCAAGGATGTGTTCGTCCCGCTCGATTTCATCATCGGCGGCCCGGCCATGGCCGGTCAGGGCTGGCGCATGCTGGTCGAGTGTCTGTCAGTCGGTCGCGGCATCACCTTGCCCTCCAACAGCACAGGTGGCGTCAAGATGCTGGCCCTGGCGAGCGGCGCCTATAGCCGCATCCGTCGCCAGTTCAAGCTGCCCATCGGCAAGATGGAAGGGATTGAAGAGCCGCTGGCCCGCATCGGCGGCAACGCCTACATCATGGGCGCCGCAGCCAACCTGACCGTGACCGGTATCGACCTTGGCGAGAAGCCCTCGGTCATCTCCGCCATCGTCAAATACCACCTCACCGACCGTGCCCAGAAGTGCATCATCGATGCCATGGACATCCACGGCGGCAAAGCCATCTGCATGGGCCCCAACAACTATCTGGCCCGTGGCTATCAGGGTGCCCCCATCGCCGTTACGGTGGAAGGGGCCAACATCCTGACCCGCAGCATGATCATCTACGGTCAGGGCGCTATCCGCTGCCACCCGTATGTACTGCCGGAGATGCTGGCCGCCAGCCATCCCGACAAGGAGCAGGCGCTGAAGGACTTCGACAAGGCAGTATTCAGCCACGTCGGCTTTGCCATCAGCAACCTGGTACGCAGCTTCTGGCTCGGTATCACCGGCGCCCGCTTTGCCGCTTCACCGTACAAAGATCAGACCAAGGGCTACTACCAGCAGCTCTCCCGCCTTTCGGCCAACCTGGCGTTCCTGTCAGATATGGCGATGGGTACTCTGGGTGGCGAGCTCAAACGCAAGGAGCGGGTCTCCGCTCGTCTTGGCGACGTGCTGAGCCAGCTCTATCTCGCCTCCAGCGCCCTCAAGCGCTATCAGGATGAGGGACGCCAGCAGGCCGACCTGCCGCTGCTGCACTGGGCACTGCAAGATGCCATGTTCAAGGCCCAAGAGGCGATCGACGAGCTGCTGCGCAACTTCCCGAACCGCTGGATTGGCCTTGCCCTGCGTGCCGTGGTGCTGCCGCTTGGCCGTGACCTGAACCGTCCGTGCGACAAGCTGGACCAACAGGTTGCCCGTCTGCTGCAAACCCCGAGCGAGACCCGCAGCCGCCTGGCCAAGGGCCAGTATCTGACCCGCGAAGAGGGTAACCCCTTCGGTCTGCTCGAACAGGCGCTCGATGACGTGCTGGCCGCAGAGCCGCTGTTCGAGAAAGTCTGCAAGGCAGATGGCATCAAGCGTCCCTTCATGGCGCTGGACAAGGTGGCCGACATTGGCCTGGCCGCTGGCGTACTGACCCAGAGCGAAGCCGAGCTGCTGCGCCGCGCCGAGGTAAGTCGCCTGCGCACCATCAACGTCGATGATTTTGACCCCATCGATCTGGTGGCCAACAAGAAGCTGTTTGAAGCCTCCGCTTACCATCACGCGGCCTGATAACCAGCTATCGACAACGCCTCCCTTGTGGAGGCGTTTTTTATGGGCGCTCGCCACTATTCACGGCCCTCACAGACATCACTCGCACGCACAGCTCCCCCGACCAGCTGCGGGCCCCGTGTGGTCAGCCGGGAAAAAAGGCACAATAGCCGACATATCGAATCACCAAGGAAGCCAAGATGACCCTTGAGCACCTGATCCTTTGGCGCCGCGACCTGCACCGCCTGCCGGAAGCCGCCTGGAAAGAGTTTCGCACCACCAGCCTGATTGCCCACCACCTGAGCGAGCTCGGTTATCGCATCGTGCTCGGCGACAAACTGCTGGCCAGCAACCTGATGATGGGCCGTGATGTGGATGTGGCGGCCGAGAAGGCTCGCGCCCGCCGTCAGGGAGCCCATCCCGACTGGCTGGAGCGCATTGGCGATGTCACTGGCCTGATGGGGGAGCTGGATACCGGCCGTCCCGGGCCGACCCTGGCCTTTCGCTTCGACATCGATGCGGTGGAGGTGGAAGAGTCCGACGCCGAACAGCACCAGCCGCAGCAGCAGGGTTTTGCCTCCCACAACAAGGGGTGGATGCACGCCTGCGCTCACGATGGCCACACCGCCATCGGCATGGGGCTGGCCAGCCAGTTAATGGCGATGAAGGAGCTGCTGTGCGGCCGCATCAAGCTCTTCTTCCAACCCGCCGAAGAGGGGTGTCGCGGTGGCAAAGCGCTGGCGGCCGGTGGCGCACTCGATGATGTGGATGCCCTGCTTTCGCTCCATATCGGTATTCACGCTGGCAGCGGCGAGCTGGTGATCAACCCCACCGAATTTCTCTGCTCCACCAAGTTCGACGTCCACTTTATGGGCACCGCCGCCCACGCGGGGCTCGAACCGAATGCCGGCAGCAATGCGCTGGCAGCCGCCTGCATGGCCACCACCACCATGCTCGGCATTCCCCGCCACCGCGACGGCATGACCCGCATCAACATCGGCCAGCTCCACGGCGGCAGCGGGCGCAACGTCATTCCTGACCATGCCGAGCTGCACGGTGAAACCCGTGGCGCCGACAGCACCCTCAACGACTACATGTTCAGTCAGGTACAGCGCATCGTCGAAGGCACCGCCCTCGCCCACGGCGTCACCTACCGCATCATCAAGCAGGGTGAGGCTATTGCGCTCGACAACAGCCCGGCGCTGCAAGCCGAGCTGGCGGCGCTGGCCCGCAAGCAGGGGCTCGCCACCATCCAGACTCGCCGTTTTGGCGCCAGTGAAGATGCCGGTTTTCTGATGGAGCGGGTGCAAAAACAGGGGGGCGAAGCGGCTTACCTGATCCTGGGGGCCGATCTGGCGGCGCCACACCACCATAACGAATTCGATTTCGATGAGCGGGTGATGCAAAGCGGGGTCGAGCTGCTGGCAGCCTGGGCACGCGCCCGGCTGGGCGTGACAGAACCAGCCCTCAGCTAACGCGGCCCTTCCTTGACATTCCGTTCGACCAGATGACTGGCTAACGGGATCAAAAAAGGCGCCTCGGCGCCTTTTTCTGCAACAAAACCTGAGCGCTATTCGCGGAGCTTGCGATGCACATCGGGTCGGCCGCCGGTCACGCTATCGGCTCGCCCCTCCTCTTTGGCCTTCTCGGCGCGTTTTTTGCGCATCTCGCGGGGATCGGCGATGAGCGGGCGGTAGATCTCGATGCGATCGCCGTCGTGCAGCAGCTCGCTCCCTTTCACGGGGCGGCTGTAGATACCGAACTTGTTGACCGCCAGATCGATCTCGGGGTGCTTTTGCACGATGCCGGACTGCTCGATGGCCGCCTGCACAGAGGTCTCGGGCGCCACCCGCAGCGCAATCACCGTCTGCTGCTGCGGCAAGGCATAAACGACTTCGATATTGAGCTGGTCAGACACCGTATACCACCTTGGCGCGGTTTGAGAAGGCAGAGACCATGGAGCTCACCAGATCGCGGAACACCTGACCAAAGGCCACCTCGATCAGCTTGGAGGTGAATTCGAAATCGAGATCAAACTCCACCTTGCAGGCGTCCACATCGAGCGGGGTAAAGGTCCACCAACCCGCCAGCTTGCGGAACGGGCCATCCACCAGCTCCATCCTGATCTGACGGTTCACATCCAGCTGATTGCGGGTGGTAAAGGTCTTGGCGATGCCCGCCTTGGCCACATCGACCGACGCCATCATGTAGTCATCGCCAGCCTCGTGGACACGGCTGCCGACACAGCCGGGCAAAAACTGCGGATAGGCATCCACATCGTTAACCAACTTGAACATCTGTTCTGCACTGAACATCACCAGGGCACTGCGCGTAATTCGGGGCATGGCTTTTCCTCATCCAATCGGCGCGATTTTATCACCATGTTTCGGGTTGTGGAGGTAAAACCTCAGCCAAACCGCTCACAAAGCCACCACTTGACCTGCTGCGCGTTTTACAGCCGCTCACGCCTACGTATAATACGAGCCTCCTAGTCATTGCCGGAAATCGCCCGTCATGAGCAAAAAAAACAGTAAAAACAAAGCCGGGTCCAGCACCATTGCACTCAACAGAACCGCCCGCCACGAATACTTCATCGAAGAGAGAGTGGAAGCCGGTCTGTCCCTGCAAGGGTGGGAAGTCAAATCCCTACGGGCGGGCAAGGCCAACATCAGCGAAGCCTATGTCATCTTCTTGCAAGGAGAAGCCTTCCTGTTTGGCTCCACCTTCCTGCCACTGAACGCGGCATCCAGCCATGTGGTCTGTGATCCGACCCGGACCCGCAAACTGCTGCTGAGTCGTCGCGAGCTCGACAAACTCGAAAGCCTGACCGCCCGTCAGGGTTACACCATAGTGCCACTGGCCCTCTACTGGAAAGAGTGCTGGGTCAAGGTCGAGATCGGTCTGGTGAAGGGCAAGAAAGAACACGACAAGCGCGAAGATACCAAGGCCCGCGAATGGGATCGGGAAAAAGCCCGCATCATGAAGAACAAGAATCGCGGCTAATCGGCCGCCCACCGGTTCCAGACGCCCATTCACCTTCCCCCTGCGCAGCGGACCCCTGGTTCAGCTGCGCACAATAAATCGGCAAACAGCGTGGTTGCCAGAGGGAATGGGCATCAACGCCTTGCTATCACAACATTTTTGCGTACAATCACTTTTGACAACTTGGGGCTGATTCTGGATTCGACAAGATTCACGAAACCCAAGGTGCATGCCGAGGTGCGGTAGGCCTCGTTAACAAACCGCAAAAAAATAGTCGCAAACGACGAAAACTACGCACTCGCAGCTTAATAACCTGCGCTGAGCCCTTCTACCCTAGCTTGCCTGTGTCCTAGGGAATCGGAAGGTCATCCTTCACAGGATCGTGTGGAAGTCCTGCTCGGGGCGGAAGCATTAAAACCAATCGAGCTAGTCAATTCGTGGCGTGTCTCTCCGCAGCGGGTTGGCGAATGTAAAGAGTGACTAAGCATGTAGTACCAAGGATGTAGTAATTTTGGACGGGGGTTCAAATCCCCCCAGCTCCACCAAATAATGTTCCGGCCGGGAACGAAGAAGTACAGAAACCCGCACAGCGTAAGGCTTTGCGGGTTTTTTGTTGTCTTACGCTGTCCAATGGGATGCGTTGTCATCCAGCCCTTTTAGGCATATCGTTAGGCATATCGTTTTGTATGCCTTCCGGAGCGTATGCCTATGCCTCGAATCACCCGCCCTTTGTCCCCAACCGAGATCAAAGCAGCCAAGCCCAAGGAGAAGGAATACACACTCTGCGACGGAGCTGGCTTAGAGCTCGTAATCAAGCCCAATGGTTCCAAGTTGTGGCGCCTGCGCTACTACCGCCCTCTCACTAAGCAACGAAATATGATCAGCTTCGGCTCTTGGCCGGAGATGTCGTTGGCTGAAGCGAGAGAGAAACGCTCCGAAGCCAAATCTCTGTTACTGCAAAACATTGATCCCCAGCATCACCGCGATGAGCAAGCATCCGCCGCGTTATCACAGAGCGAGCACACTTTTGAAGCCGTCGCCAAGCGCTGGTTTGATGTCAAACGCCCTTCCGTCACCCCGGCTTATGCCGAGAATCTCTGGCGTTCGCTCGAAATGTATCTGTTCCCCGAGATTGGCACTGTGCCTGTTATGGATATAAAGGCTCAGAGGGCCATCAAGATCATCGAGCCCATCGCCGCTGCTGGAAAACTCGAAACCGTGCGTCGCCTCACCCAGCGGGTGAACGAAATCATGACCTTCGCCGTCAACTCTGGTCTGATCGACGCCAACCCTTGCTCGGGGATCAACAAGGTATTTCAGCGTCCAGCCAAACAGCACATGCCCAGCATTAACCCCAACCAGTTGCCGGAACTGATGAACAGGCTATCGAAAGCCAGTATCAATTTGCAGACCCGCTGTCTCATCGAATGGAGCCTGCATACCTTAGCTCGCCCCAGCGAAGCAGCCGGAGCCCGGTGGGCAGAGATCGATATGGAAAAGAAACTCTGGCGGATCCCACCAGAGAGAATGAAGAAGCGCAGAGGTCATGATGTGCCATTAACACCACAGACCCTTGCCTATCTGGAACTCATGCGACCGATCAGTGGCCATCGTGAATTTATCTTCCCTGGTATCCGTAATCCCAAAACGCACACCAACGAGCAAACTGTAGTGGTCAACTAAATCCGGACACTTGGTTAGGCCGAACCTCGGCTTTTGCTGGCGGTATCCCGTCATTGTGTTG
>NZ_JAPDCD010000042.1:0-47115 GCF_027705695.1 Aeromonas sp. QDB62
ACTACCTGAAGCAACACCGCTTATATACCCGCACACTTGGAATTATTTGAGTCTCTAAAAATGAGGGGATCTCTGAGATCACGGCCACCTAATTCCCCCTCTAACAGAGGCCGATGATTGACGGAAACTCCGGGGCAACTGTGCCTCGATCGTCCGATTACGCTTCGCTAATCGAACCTACATGGAGCGGTAATATGTGGGATATGCAGGTTGGCGCGGATCAACCAATCTGACGCGATCGCCATAATCACAATCACCACAAATAACAGAGCCGCCCTTATGGGCGGCTCTTGGCATCAGCGATAGTGGCTGAATCATCTTGTTACTGAATCGTTATTGGGCCTTGGGCGCTTCCACCGCAGCGGTCGCCGGTTGGTCATCTTCCTTGATCCAGGCATCCAGCAGGGTGTAACCCACCGCCAGCACCACGGGGCCGATAAACAGACCGATGATCCCCATGGTCAGCAAGCCGCCGATTACACCCACCAGGATCAGGATCAGCGGCAGGTCAGCGCCACGCTTGATCAGGAAGGGGCGCAGGAAGTTGTCCATGGTGCCCGCAAACAGTGACCAGACCAGCAGGAAGGTGCCCCAGGTGGTGTCGCCGCTCCAGTAGAGATAGCCGATACAGGCCAGCAGCACCGGGAAGGGGCCGATCTGGGCGACGATCAGCAGGAACATCACCACCACCAAAATCATGGCGTAGGGGATACCGGCAATCAGCAGGCCGACACCGGCCACCGTGGATTGCACCAGTGCGGTCACCACCACCCCCATCGCCACGGCGCGGATCGCCTGTGAAGCGAGCACGGTGGCATTGTCACCCCGTTGGCCCGCCAGCCGGTGGGCAAAGCGGCGAATGCCGGTCGCCACCACTTCACCTGAGTGATAGAGCAGGCCGCAGATACCGACCGTCAGCAGGAAGTGCACGAACAGCAGCCCCAGATTACCGGCCTGAGAGGCCAGCCAGCGGGCGGTCTGGCCGAAATAGGGCGCCAGCTTGGCAAACAGCACCTGACCACCGCTCGCCAGAATTTGCTGCCAGAACTCATACAACTTGGTACCCACCAGCGGGATCTGTTGCAGCCAGAGCAGCTCCGGCGGCGGCGACTGGCTGATATGGGTGCCCAGCTCAATCAGCATGGGGGCCTTCTCCGCCACATTGGCCAGCGTCATAAAGAGCGGGATGACAAAGATCAGCAGCAGCACCAGCGTCATAAACAGGGCCGCCAGCGAACGCTTGCCCCACAGCAGGCGCTGCATCATCAGCATCAGTGGCCAGGTGGCGATGGTGATCATGGTGGCCCACACCAGTGCTGGCAGGAAGGGCTGCAACACCAAGAAACAGGAGATAATCAGGAGGCTGATAAACAGCACCCCCAGGGTTGTCTTGGCCAAATCCACTTTTTTCACATTCATAGAGTTCCCTTGTCAGAGCCGTTGCCCTTGGGTCGTGTGTCGCATTTCAAGAAAGAGAGTATCCACCAGAGGCCTGCGCTCAACCAGAGCCCCAGCCCGAAAAAGAGCGATAACTGGCCGAGCAGGATAGTGAGCGAGCTGCTGGTCAGCAGCGGCACCGCCCAGAGTCCCGCCCCGATCACCGCGCCCCCCGCCAGCGTGACTGCGCAGGTCACTATGGGGGGATAACCACCGCGGCTCAGGGTAAGCAAGCCGCCCATCCAGAGCCCGAGCGCCGTCAGGCCGATCCCGGCCAGATGGGCAGATTGGGTCAGCCCCCCGAGCGCCAGCGCGGCGGCAATCAGCAGCAGCCAGCCAACCGCATGCCCATCGGCACGCCAGCAGGGGCGAGCAGCCAGCAGCAAGGCGCCGATCAGCAACCCGGCCGCCACATCAGAGATAAAGTGCACCCCGAGCCAGACCCGCGCCAGACCTGTGACCAGCGCCAGCAACAGGGCCAGCGAGAGCGCCCGCCAGCGGTGCGTCGGCCACAGCCAGCCAAGCAACGCCCCCCAGAACAGCAGCGCCGAGGCGGTATGGCCGCTCGGCATGCCAAAGCCTTGCGCGCTCTGGGCCGCCAGCAGCGGTTGCAGATGGAAGGGGCGCGGCCAGCCGATCCCCTCCTTGCCCGCCTGCACCAGCAAGCCAAGCCATAGCATGGCAAACAGCAGCTGACGCAGCCGTGGCCACCCCAGCAGCGGGAGCAGCAAAGGTATCAGGGCAAGCTGAAAGCCGCCTGAACCAAACAGATTGCAGACCGACAGCCACCAGACATCGGGCCCCAGCCACTGCTGCAGACGCATCATCAGCGGGATCTCGGCTTGATGCAGCGCATTGCCCTGCGCCACGAAATCGGCCTGCCAGCGCACCTCGCTCTCGGGCACCTTATCCAATCGGGATTGCAGCCAGTCGAGCTGATCCGGGAAGCGGCGCTGCTCGCGGGGCAACTTGTCCACCGCGATCAAGCGGGCGTTGAGGATCTCGCCCCCCAGATTGGGGGCCTTCAGGATCGAGACAAACGCTGTGTCTTGCTGCGCGACAATCGGTTCCAGAGTGCGGCAAGCGAAGATACGTGCCCGCAGCCAGCGGCCCAGCTCCTGCACCACCTCTCCCTGCAAGCCGGTCTCTTCATAGAGTTCGCGCAGCGCCGCCTGCTGCGGGCTCTCGCCGCCATCGATATAGCCGCCGCTCAGGCTATATCGGGAGGAGATGCGATCCTGCACCAGCAACAGTTGATCCTGATGGCGGATGGCGCAGGCTGCCGCCGTGGGGGCCGAGGATGCCGCCAGTTCGGCACTCACCGCAGGAACAACGGCAACCAGCATCAGCAACAGTAAAAAGAGGGTTCTCGACATCAATTTGCTTTCCCTATGCACAATGGCGACAAGCCTCCCAGAAATCAGATAGTTGGGCAATGGTAGCGGCCGGATCGCCGCCGTTCCCGCCGCGCTGACGGTGCACGGAAGATTGCGATGAAGCGGGGCACTCCCTACTATTGGCGGCTATCTTCAATTTCATGCAGCAAATGCTGGAGCCCTCCATGAGACAGTTCGGCTTTTTCCTCGGCATCGCCATCGGTGTCATTTTGATTCTGTTCGGCAGCATCGTCATCTTCCAGGCGCTCCCTGCCGCACTGGATGTGCTGGAGATGCCAAGCCGCATCCCGTTCGTGCGCGAGGTCTACACCTGGCTGATGACCAGCGCCAACGGCCTGACCTCCCAGCTGGAGCAGAACTTCCTGGAAGCGTTCCAGACCGTGCTCAAGCTGATCCTGCTCATCACCTTCATGTGGGTCTGCGTCAAGCTGGTCAACATGGGAGTGCTGATTATCCGCGCCGGGGTTGATCTCATTCGCACCGCCATCGCCCACAGCGAAGGCCCGCACGACCAGAAGAAGCCGGATCAGCACGATCACTTCTGACTCTGCCGTGGTCGATAGATGTGAATGCTGCCGCTCCAAACCGGGGCGGCAGCGTTATATGCGCGGTATGAAGGCCCTTCCCTACCCCATAAATGCCCGATAACGCACCGGCTTTCCCTTGTGAATCAGCAAACTGCCCATATGTTGCATCACCTTGACATGGTTTGCGCCCCGCACTGCGGCTGCCCGGTTTCTATCCCGACCCCGTGCTCTGGTATAATCGACCACCTCTTTTCCCCGTTATGGAGCCTGTTCATGCCCAATCATGCAGAAAGTCCCCTTGAGGTTCGTCTCGACAAGTGGCTGTGGGCGGCCCGTTTCTACAAGACCCGCTCCGTGGCGCGGGATCAGATAGACGGGGGCAAGGTGCACTACAATGGTCAGCGCAGCAAACCGGGCAAACAGGTGGAAGTGGGTGCTCTGATCCGCTTCTGGCAGGGGCAGGACGAGCGCGAAGTGCGGGTGCTGGCCTTGAGCGAGCAGCGCAAATCAGCCCCGCTGGCCCAGCAGCTCTATGAAGAGACCGCCGAGAGCCTGAAAAAACGGGCCGAGAATAGCGAGGCGCGCCGCTTCAACAGCCAGTTTGCCCCCAGCCCCGAACGCCGCCCCGACAAGCAGGAGCGACGCCAGTTGCTCAAGGTCAAACAGTACTGACCGACCCCGATTTGATACCGGGCTGGCAGCAACCCCAGCCCGCCCGATTTACCTCACCGAAAAGCCAGGAATACATGATGAGCAACCAAGATCTGCTGTATCGCTATCTGTTTGAAGAGTACGAAGTGCGTGGCGAGCTGGTCCAGCTGGATCACACCTACCGCCACGTGGTGGAAGCCCAGAACTACCCGGTGCAGGTGCAAAAACTGCTGGGCGAGCTGCTGGTCGCCACCAGCCTGCTGACCGCCACCCTCAAGTTTGAAGGCTCCATCACCGTACAGCTGCAGGGCGATGGCCCGGTGCGTCTGGCCGTGATCAACGGTGACAACAACCAGCAACTGCGCGGTGTGGCCCGCTATGAAGGCGAGCTGCCGAGCGATGGCAAGCTGCAGAGCCTGATCGGCAATGGCCAGCTGATCATCACCATCACCCCGGAACAGGGCGAGCGCTATCAGGGCATCATCGCGCTGGACGCCGACACCCTGGCAGGCTGCCTGGAGCACTACTTCGCCCGCTCCGAACAGCTGGCCACCAAGTTGTGGATCCGCACCGGCTACCACGAAGGTGCGCCGCGCGCCGCCGGCATCATGCTGCAGGAGCTGCCTGCCCAAAGCGAGGATCACAGCAACGATTTCGATCACCTGACCCAGCTCACCAGCACCATCAAGGATGAAGAGCTGTTCGGGCTGGAAGCGGAAGAGATCCTCTACCGTCTCTACCATCAGGACAAGGTGCGAGTGTTCGATCCGCAGGCGGTCGAGTTCCGTTGCACCTGCTCCCGCGAGCGCTGCGAAGGGGCTCTGCTGCAGATAGAAAAGGAAGAGGTGATGGAGATGGTGCAGGAGCTCGGCAAGATCGACATGCACTGTGATTATTGCGGCGCCCAGTACCAATTTAATGGGATCGATGTCGAAACCCTGTTCAGCAGGGCTCCCGGCAATGATGCAAACCAGTTACACTAATTAAAGGCGGGCAAAACCCGCCTTTAACTTTAATAACAAAAAAATACCCTATTTTATAAAGTTTGATGGCGATCGCTAAACTCTACCACCTAAGTGATAGGATGACCGTCAGATAGAACCCTACCAACCTCTGAACCCAGGAGAATACAATGACAATCGTGGCAGAACCCACCCTGGCCCAACAATTAGGACTGGACCAGTACGGCATCACAAACAGCCAAGAAATCGTTCGCAACCCCTCTTACGACCAGCTTTTCGCGGAAGAGACACGTTCTGACCTAGAAGGGTTCGAGCGCGGTGTGGTGACCGAGCTGGGCGCCGTTAACGTCAACACCGGTATCTTCACCGGTCGCTCCCCTAAAGATAAATATATCGTCAAAGATGCCACTACCCAGAACACTGTATGGTGGTCTGACCAGGGTAAAAACGATAACAAAGCCATTAGCTCGGAAGTGTGGTCACATCTGAAAGCGCTGGTCACCAAACAGCTCTCCGGCAAACGCCTGTTTGTGGTCGACGGCTTCTGCGGTGCCAACCCGGATACCCGTCTGGCCGTGCGCGTCATCACCGAGGTGGCCTGGCAGGCTCACTTCGTGAAGAACATGTTCATCCGCCCGAGCGATGAAGAGCTGAAAACCTTCAAGCCTGACTTCGTGGTGATGAACGGTGCCAAGTGCACCAACCCGAACTGGAAGGAGCAGGGTCTCAACTCCGAGAACTTTGTTGCCTTCAACCTGACCGAGAAGATCCAGCTCATCGGCGGCACCTGGTACGGTGGCGAGATGAAGAAAGGGATGTTCTCGATGATGAACTACTTCCTGCCCCTGCGCGGCATTGCCTCCATGCACTGTTCCGCCAACGTGGGTCAGGACGACGACGTCGCCATCTTCTTCGGCCTCTCCGGCACCGGCAAAACCACCCTCTCCACCGATCCCAAGCGTCAGCTGATCGGCGATGACGAGCACGGCTGGGACGACGACGGCGTATTCAACTTCGAAGGTGGCTGCTACGCCAAGACCATCAAGCTCTCCGAAGAGGCAGAGCCGGACATCTACCACGCCATCCGTCGCGATGCGCTGCTGGAGAACGTGACCGTTGCTGCCGATGGCACCATCGACTTCGATGATGGCTCCAAGACCGAGAACACCCGCGTCTCCTACCCCATTTATCACATCGAAAACATCGTCAAGCCGGTCTCCAAGGCAGGTCACGCCACCAAGGTGATCTTCCTGACTGCCGACGCTTTCGGCGTACTGCCCCCGGTCTCCAAACTGACCAAGGAGCAGACCAAGTACCACTTCCTCTCTGGCTTCACCGCCAAACTGGCCGGTACCGAGCGCGGCATCACAGAGCCGACTCCGACCTTCTCCTCCTGCTTCGGCGCAGCCTTCCTCTCCCTGCACCCGACCAAGTACGGTCAGGAGCTGGTAAAACGGATGGAAGCGGCAGGTGCAGAAGCCTATCTGGTCAACACTGGCTGGAACGGCACCGGCAAGCGCATCTCCATCAAGGATACCCGCGCCATCATCGACGCCATCCTGGATGGCTCCATCGAGAAGGCCGAGACCAAGGTGCTGCCGATCTTCAATCTGGAGATCCCGACCGCGCTGCACGATGTGAACCCGGCGATCCTCGACCCGCGCGACACTTACGCCGACAAGGCCGAGTGGGATGCCAAGGCCGTCGATCTGGCAGGCCGTTTCATCAAGAACTTCGAGCGCTTCACCGATAACGATGAAGGCAAACGTCTGGTTGCGGCAGGCCCGCAGCTGTAACAGGCCCGCTTCGTATCAGTGACATCATGCCGGTCAGCCACGCTGACCGGCATTTTTGTTTTTGTGGGGCCCCGAACGCCGCCATCGCCCCCGTTAAAGGGGCCAAAACCTTGCCTTTGCCCATTGTGACAGGTTAGATTCAGCCAAACTTTATACAATATACAATTCTGTAACGCCCAATCGTGACCGGACCATGACCCCACCCTACAAGACCCGAACCCAGATGGTGATGGAAAACCTCCGTGGCCGGATCCTCCGTGGGGAGTTCCCCGCTGGCGCCCCCTTGCGTCAGGATGCCATAGCCAAAGAGCTGGCCGTGAGCCGCATCCCGGTGCGCGAAGCATTGATGCAGCTGGAGGCACAGGGGCTGGTCAAGTTCGAAGCCCATCGCGGCGCCGTGGTCACCATGCTGGACGCCTCGGCCATTGAAGAGCTCTTTTATTTGCGAGCGCTGCTGGAAGCCGATACCCTGTTTCACGCCGTCGACAAGATGACGGAAGCCACCTTCGCACAAGCGGAGGCGATCCTCGCCCAGTTTGATCACGCCCTGGAGTCAGGCACCCAGATCGAACATTGGGCCGAGTTGAACCACAGCTTTCACGCCACCCTCTATCAGGCAGCCGGTCGCCCCCAGGCACTTGAACTGATCGCCCAGATCAATCTGAGCTGTGACCGCTATGTCCGCTTCGAGCTGCTGTTTGCCAGCGACGGGGTGGACAAGGCGGAGCGTGAACACGCCCAATTGCTGAAACTGTGCCGCGCCCGGCGCAAGCACGAGGCGGTGGTGCTGCTCAGGCAGCATATCGAAGCAGCGGGCCAGTCGATCAAGCGGATCCTGGCCAGCAGCCATAAAAACTGAACACTCATATAGCAACCATCTGGCACTAACGACATGAATAATTTCGAGATAATTGAAACCCGCGTCGCCCAAGTCAGGGCCGAGCTGGCCATGCAGGAGTTGGACGCCTTTATCGTCCCCCACGATGATGAGCACCTCGGCGAGTACATCCCCGCCTATGCCGAGCGGCTTGACTGGATCACCGGTTTCAACGGCTCTGCCGGGGTCGCCATCATCATGGCCCAGCGGGCAGCCCTCTTTGTCGATGGTCGCTATACGGTGCAGGCGCGGATGCAAACTCCCGCCGAACTGTTCGAATTCCTCCACCTTATTGAAAATCCTCATGTGCAGTGGCTGGCCGAACAGCTGCCATCAGGCTCCCGGGTTGGCTTTGATGCCCGCCTGCACAGCCTGACCTGGTACAAGAACGCCAAGGCCGTGCTGGCCGACCGCGGTATCGAGCTGATCCGCGTCGAGCAGAACCCCATCGATCTGAACTGGAGCGATCGCCCGGAGCCGACCAAGAGCCCGGTCATCCTCTACAGCGAGGAGTTGGCGGGCCAGTCCAGCCAATCCAAACGTGAACAGCTGGCGGCCGACCTGCGCAAGCGCGGGCTGGATGCGGTGCTGCTGACCCAGGCCGAGCCCATCAACTGGCTGCTCAACCTGCGCGGCCGCGACATCGACCGGCTGCCGGTGGTGTTGGGCTTTGCGGTGCTCTACGCCAACACCAGCATGGATTTCTTCGTCGACACCGACAAAATTGACTGCTTCGCCTTTACCCAGCACGTGGGGCAGGATGTCTCCGTCTACCCCATCGACAAGCTGGGCGACGTGCTGCAACGCATCGGTGAAGATCAGCAGAAGGTGCTGGCAGATCCGGACAGCGCCAACGCCTGGACCCAGCTCGTCATGGAAGAGGCGGGCGCCATTCTGGTGGCAGGACAAGACCCCACCATGTTGCCGAAAGCGTGCAAGAACGAGATCGAGCTGACCGGTATGCGTGCCGCTCACCTGCGCGATGGCGTGGCCATGACCCGCTTCCTCGCCTGGCTGGATCGGCTGGTCGCCTCCGGCGAGTTCGAGGGGGTGGATGAAGGCACCCTGGCCGATCAGGTGGAAGCGTTCCGCCGCGAGCAGGAGCACTACGTCGAGCCGAGCTTCGATACCATCTCCGCACTCGGCCCCAACGCCGCCATGTGCCACTACCACCACACCAACGGCACCCCCCGTGCGTTCGGTCAGGACAGCCTCTATCTGCTGGACTCCGGCGCCCAGTATATGGATGGCACCACCGACATCACCCGCACCATCAAGGTGGGTGAGGTGAGCGACGAGCAGAAAGCGATGTTTACCCGGGTACTGCAGGGCCATATCGCGCTGGATCAGGCCCGCTTCCCCCGCGGCACCGCCGGTATCCAGCTCGACGTGCTGGCCCGCATGCCGCTGTGGCAAGCCGGTTACAACTACGACCACGGCACCGGCCACGGCGTCGGCCACTTCCTGAGTGTCCACGAAGGACCCCAGCGCATCGCGCCGAAAGGGAGCATGGTTGCCCTGCAACCTGGCATGGTGCTCTCCAACGAGCCGGGCTACTACCGTGAAGATGGCTTCGGCATCCGCTGCGAGAACCTGGTAGTCGTGACAGAGCTGGAACAGGTTGGCGAGCTGCCGATGCTGGGCTTCGAGCGTCTGACCTACGTGCCGTTCGATACCCGCCTGATCGACCGCAGCCTGCTGAGCCCGGCCGAATTCCGCTGGATCAACGAATACCATGTCGAGGTGTTCCGCCGCCTGAGCCCGCTGCTCGAAGGCGAGGATCTCGCCTGGCTGGAGCAGGCAACCAGCCTCATCTGATGACACAGGGCCTGCGGGCCCTGTTTTTTATCCCCCCTTTTGACCTGTATCAACACCCAAAGCGAGCAGGTCAGGAGAATGGCGGCCATGAAAAGTCATCATGCCAGCCCAGCCCGGGGCTCACACGCCGCAGCCAGCAAAAAGGCGAGTGACCATCCCAGACTCATGCGCGAGCAGCAGACGGTCAGCGCCATGATCCGCCTCTACTGCCAGCACCATCATCAGGATCCCCATTGCCGCCACTGTCGCCAGTTGCGGGATTTCGCCCATCAGCGCCTGCGTCGCTGCCGTTATGGCCACGGCCACAAACCCACCTGTGCCAACTGCAATATCCACTGCTACGCACCGGCGATGCGCAAACAGATCCAGCAGGTGATGAAGTGGAGCGGCCCGCGCATGTTGCTGCGCCACCCCTGGCTCACCCTCCGCCACCTGCTCGACGGCTTTCGCAAGGCCCCCAAACTGCCCCAGAGCCGCCCCCTGCCGCCATAACCGCCAATCCCTTGCATCCGGCAGGGGATGACCACTACCCTATGACTCCTTTTTTGCCGTTGACCCCAAGGTCAGCGGCGTTGCCGATTCGTTTGCTGCCAATGGAGTCCTGATGCACCACAACCCGCCCCTGCTACGCACCGCTACCCACCATGACATGCACGCCATCTGGCAGATCGATGCCAAGGTGTTTGGCGAAGATGTCTATCCCGCCTTCTTCTTCCGTCAGGCGATGGATTTGTGGCCCGAGTTGTTGCTGGTGGCCGAATACGAGGGGCAGCTGGTGGGGTATGTACTGGGGGGATTCGGTCAGGAGCGGTCGCAAGGCTGGGTGCTCTCGCTGGCGGTGCTGCCCGAGGCGCGCGGTTTCGGCCTCGCGGAGCGGATGATGCGCCAGATGGAGGCCAACCAGCAGGCGCTGCAGATCAGCGAACTGCGGCTCACGGTCGATCCGGCCAATCCGGCCCAGCGCCTCTACTACCGGCTCGGTTACATATTGCAGGCGGAAGTAGCCGACTATTTCGGCCCCGGAGAAGACCGTCTGCTGCTGGTTAAAACCCTCCCCGGTACAGCTGCGATTCAAGGACAAAACCGGTTACAGAACGCATAATTGGTTACATTTTGCCGATTTCATGTGTGACGGGGTTGGAGTAAAGTTCACTCATCAACCGGATTGTTCAAATTACGTGCAGCCCAGGAGGCCCACCATGTTGAAGCGTATGACCCTTATTGCCCTGCTGGCAGCGACCACCATCACCGGATGCGCCAACAGTGACGTTTACTCTGGCGATGTTTACACCAAAGACCGCGCCAAACAGGTGCAGACCGTCAGCTACGGCACCATCATCTCCACCCGCCCGGTGAAGATCCAGGCCGATGAGAACTCCCTGATGGGCACCATTGGCGGCGCCGTAGTCGGCGGCCTGCTGGGCAGCACTGTGGGTGGCGGCACCGGACGCGACATCGCAGCCGCAGGCGGCGCCATCGCCGGTGCAGCGGCAGGCAACGCCATCGGCAACAAGATGAATCAGGTCGACGGCGTCGAGCTGGAGATCAAGAAAGAGAATGGCGAAGCCATCGTGGTGGTGCAGAAAGCCAGCCCCACCTTCACCCCGGGCGCTCGCGTGCGCATGACCCAGGGCAATGGCAGCATCAACGTGGCCGTCGTGAACTAAGAGTGTGAACTCAGGCTTTGCAGCTCTCGAGTCATAAAAAAACCGCCGATCCCGGCGGTTTTTTGTTGTCTGAAGTTAGGGATTACATGCTGTAAGCCTTCTCGCCGTGGGAGGTGACATCCAGCCCTTCCCGCTCGGCATCGCCGTTCACCCGCAGACCCACCAGCATATCGACCGCCTTGAAGGCAATCGCCGCCACGGCACCGGACCAGAGGATGGTGACACCGACCCCGATGGCCTGGATCTTCACCTGAGTCAGGATGGAGTACCCCTCGGCAACCTGATTGGTGACATAGTCCCACACCCCGGTGCCGCCCAGATCCGGGCTGGCAAAGACGCCGGTCAGCAGGGCACCAAGAATGCCGCACACCCCGTGCACGCCAAACACGTCCAGACTGTCATCAGCACCCAGCAGGCGCTTGAGACCGTGGACACCCCACAGACCCGCCACGCCACTGATCAGGCCCATAATCAGACCACCGCCCACTCCGACGAAACCGGCTGCCGGGGTGATCACCACCAAACCGGACACCGCGCCAGAGGCCGCGCCCAGCAGGGAGGGACGCCCTTTCATCACCCACTCGGCCAGCGTCCATGACAGCGCTGCCGCAGCTGGCGCCACCCAGGTGTTGATAAAGGCGAGTGCGGCGATACCGTTGGCTTCCAGTGCGGAGCCGGCGTTGAAACCGAACCAGCCAAACCAGAGCAGGGAGGCGCCGATCATGGTCATGGTCAGGCTGTGCGGGGTCATGGGATCACGACCGTAGCCCAGACGCTTGCCCACCAGATAGGCCCCCACCAGACCCGCCACGGCGGCGTTGATGTGCACTACGGTGCCGCCGGCGAAGTCCAGCGCACCATGCTGGAACAGATAACCGGCAGTGGCGGTCGCGGTTGCGGCAGCCTCGGCGCTGGTATAGGCATCCGGACCCGCCCAGTACCACACCATGTGAGCCAGCGGGATGTAGGCGAAGGTGAACCAGATCACCGAGAAGAGCAGCACGGCGGCGAACTTGATGCGCTCGGCAAACGCCCCCACGATAAGGCCGCAGGTGATGGCGGCAAAGGCCCCCTGGAACACCACATAGATCAGCTCGCTGATCCCGACACCCTTGCTGAAGGTGGCGGCGATGGAGTCAGGCGTCACCCCCTTGAGCAGCACCTTGCTGAAGGAGCCGTAGAAATTGCCCCCCTCGGTAAAGGCCAGCGAATAGCCGTAGATCACCCAGAGCACGCAGATGAGGCAGAACAGGGTAAAGACCTGCATCAGCACACTCAGCATGTTTTTGGCCCGCACCAGACCACCGTAGAAGAGGGCCAGACCGGGGATCGACATCAGGATCACCAGCGCCGCCGAGAGCAGCATCCAGGTGTTGTCACCCTTGTTGATTGTCACGGCGGCAACCGGTGCCACCGCAGCCTGAACCTGAGCGACCTCTTCGGCCCAACTTGGGGTAACCAGCAAGGCAGGCAACATCGTCAGACCTGCCATCATCCATTTTTTGACCATAGAGCACTCTCCTTCCCTGTCGTACCGGTACGAGGCCGGCTCCGTTTCCCTGATTGAATCTGTGGCGAGCCGCAAGGTGTTGCAGCAACCCGCCAGAATCACACCCGTGCCCGGCACGGGGATATCTCTTGCTACCGCCTCATCACTGCGTCTGCCGCCGATGACCGCAAGAGACCGTCTGACAGATAAAAAGCATAAAGCGGGCCATAAATTTAAATCCTTTAAAATCATAAAATTAACTATCGACGAAACCCTGTTTGCACCAACATGGCGCACTGGCTGCGCCAACCCGCCCTGGGCCGCCCTGTCACAGGGCAGGCGATAACGTGCGCACCAGAAGTGCGCAAACCCGGAGCCAGCCCACAAGCTGACATCATCGATATCGCCTGCTGCGGGCCCGCTCGTTTACACTGACAGACCAGCCGCTTCCTGTTATCCGAGCACGGCATACCATTACGCAGCCCCTTGTTTGCAAGGTGATGGCAGGCCCAATCCGAGGAACACCATGCAGTTCGATCGTCTCGACATCAGACTCTCCCACTACCGCCATCTCGACCGGGAGCATCGTGCCCACATCACGCTGCTGGGGGGATTGATGCTGGTCATCATGGTCCTTCATCTGTTGCTGCTGCCCCATTTCCCGTTCGCTCGCCTTCATGTCATCAGCTTTGGCTTCGAGGGGATCAACTGGCTGACCATGCTGTTCCTGTTCTGGGTGGTGCAGTGCGCCCCTCTGCCCACCAGAACCTATCGCCTGCTCTGCTACGGCCTGATGTTGTGGATCATGGGGGCCACCGCCGACATCATGGACGAGTTGGTCGCCCAACCACTCTGGATCGCTATCTATGCCGAGGATCTGCTGCGCTCCAGCGGCATCCTGCTCAGCAGCATCGGCATCCTGAGCACCATGCACCACCTCTTTCACGTCAACGCTCAGCTCAGACAACAGGCGCTGTTTGACGATCTGACCCGGCTGCCAAACCGGCGCTACTTTCATCAGCAGCTGTTTCTGGAGCAGGGCGAGTGCCAGGGGCTCATTCTGCTGGATCTCGATCACTTCAAGGTGATCAATGACAACTACGGTCACGATATCGGGGATCGGGTGTTGCTGCAGTTTGGCGAGCTGTTGCAGCAGCACTGCCCGCCCGGGGCGCTGGCGGCCCGCATTGGCGGAGAGGAGTTTGCCCTGCTGCTGCCCGAAGCAAACGAAGCCCGATTACAGCAACTGGCCAACACCCTGCTGACGGCGACCCGCGCCATCGCCCCCGACCCGGCCCATCCCCTGACAGTCAGCCTGGGAGTAGGGGTCCGCGAGCCCAAGGAGTCGGCAGTCTCGCTGTTCAAGCGGGCGGATCAGGCGCTCTATGGCGCCAAGGAGGCGGGCAGAAATTGCGCCGTATGGGCAACCCCGGTCAATCACGGGACGTGAGCATCTGCCGGAGCAATGATGAGCACTGCAGCAAACATCCAGACAAAATGGGCCAGACGGCCCCTTTTTCCTGCATGAAATTGTGGCGGCTTAAAAGCGGAAGGTCAGACCGATATTGGCCTGCCACTGGGTCACCAGCTCGCCCCGTACCTTGAACACGCACTGCTCCGGGTTGCAGAGAAACTGGCTGCTGTCGTTGACCAGTGAGCCATAACCGCGCACCTCGGCACGCAGCGCCAGATGCTCGGCGAGGCGCGGTTGCACCCCGAGCGCCAGCGACATGGAGGGGGTCACCTCGCTGTCGTAGGCGGCGAAACGGGTCACCCCGATCCCGGCACCGATATAAGGTGCCATCAGGTTGTCAGAGAGGGTCAGCGCACCGGCAAAGTGCAGGGTATCGACCGTCAGGCGATCCGGCTGGTCGGGGGAGAGGGTGGTGGACTGGTGGCTATAGAGCAGCTCGATCATGCCGGGATCATCCACCTCCTTGCTGATAAAGAGGCCCCAACTGCCGGAGCTCTGCCCCTGCAGTGAATCGAGCGAGGCAGAAAGCGGCACCGGCTGCACCTCGTCGCTCTTCTCGAAGTCGATGGACGAGCTGTAGCCGAAAAACGGCGTCACCTGCCAACCGGATGTGGCCGCGCCCTCGGCACTCCAGACCTGCCCGAATGGCAGCAGCAGCCCCATTATCACGATCCTTGCTCTCTTCATCATCGATCCCTGAACTCAATGTGATTGTTCAAAGAGCATACCAGAGTCATCCTGCTCCAATCCTGGATGGCGGCTGTACCGGTTCGATTTCATGGCGGTGATCACACTCACCGGTTGCGCTGCAGGCCAGCACCACTGCCGCCGCTATGCGGCACCTACCACCATTCATCGACGGTTAACCTCTGCCACGTATGCTGGCGCCAAATCGGGTCATCGGGGCCCGTTATTACCACTCAGAAGGACATCAGGGAATGGTTGCCGCGCAACTCAACGACCCCAAAACCACCCTCGCGGATACCCTGCGGGCCACCGCGCATGCCATCGAAGAGAGCCATATCAGCCTGCGCCAGATGCTCGCACTGGTGGGTGAACAGGGCATGCTGCTGTTTTGCGTGCTGCTCACCGTCCCCTTCCTGCTGCCGGTCTCCATCCCCGGCGTCAGCACCCCGTTTGGCCTGCTGATCCTCTTTATCGGCATCGGCATCACCCTCAACCGGGTGCCCTGGCTGCCCGCCATGCTGATGGAGCGCCGCTTCGCCGCCGACCAGCTCAAGCCGACCTTGCACAAGGGGGCGGATCTGCTGGCACGGGTCGATCGCGTGATCCGCCCGCGTCTGCTGTTGCTGACCGGCAGCAACACGGTCAACCGCTGCAACGGCCTGCTGATCATGCTGGCCGCCCTGCTGCTGATGTTGCCCCTGGGCGCCATCCCGTTTACCAATGCCATGCCTGCCTGGGCCATCCTGCTGCTTGCCACCGGCATGTTGCAGCGGGACGGCCTGTTCGTCGCCAGCGGCTACCTGCTGGTGAGCGCGACTCTGGTCTGGTTCAGCGTGCTGGCCATCGGCTTGCTGATGGCGGGCCAGAGCGCCACCGGCCTGCTCGGCTAACCCCGATGCACAGAAAAAGGGCGACCAGATGGTCGCCCTTTTTGATTTGTGCGGGATACCGCCCGGTCAAAGCAGATCGTAGATAAGGGCCGAGATGGCAAGCAGCCCCATCACCAACACAAAAAGGGTACTCGGCCCGCGATAACGCTTGAGTGCGGGCAAGCGATAGATGGAGCAGGCCGGCAGCAGAAACAGGATCACCGCGATCAGCGGGCCACTGACGCGCTCGATGATGTCGAGCACATTGGGGTTCAGATAGGTGATGACGGCAGTCACCATAAACAGGATCACCGACGACACCCGGGCGATGGTCGACTCCCTGAGGGAGAGCCCCAGCCCCTGACAGGCACCGCTCACCATGCTCACCGTCCCCTCACTCACCCCCATGGAAGTGCCGAGGAAGGATTTGGACATGGCCAGAATGGCGATGAGCGGCCCCACATAGGCGATCAGCGGGTTGGAGAACTTGTTCGCCAGCGCCGACAGCACCGAGATATTGTCGGTACGGGCCAGCGCCATCTCGGCCTGACTCAGGCTCATCACGCAGCTCACCACGAAAAAGAGCACGCTGCCGCAAATCAGCATGCTGCTGCACTTGATGATCCGCTTGGCGCGCCGATCGGCACTCTCCTGACAACGCTTCTTCTGCGCCGCACTGAAGGAGGAAATAATGGGCGCATGGCTAAAGGAGAACACCATCACCGGCACGATCAGCCAGAGGGATTTCCAGAATGCCGGATCACGCCAGTCCACCGCCTGACTTTCGGAAAAATAGGAGAGGCTCCACTGGGGCAACAGATAGATGGAGAGGCCAATCAGAAAGGCGACCATCGGCAGTGCCAGCACGCTGATGGCCGACACCACGATCTGTTTGCCAGCCAGCAGGATTAGATGCAGACCCAGCATCACCCCCAGCACCAGCAGGCCACGCGGCAGCTCGGCGTTGCCCAGTTGGTGGACCACGAAGCTCTGGATCGCATTGGTGATGGAGATGCTGTAGACCAGAATGATGGGGTAGAAGGCCATCAGATAGACCAGCATCAGCAGCTTGCCCGCCTTGGCACCGAAGTGCTCCTCCACCACATGGGTGATGTCCCCTTCCCGATGGGAGCTGGAGAGCACAAAGCGGCTCAATGCCCGGTGGGAATAATATGAGAGCGGAAAAGCCAGCAATAATATAAACAGCAAAATAACCGGGGAATTACTGCCAACAGTAATAGGGAGAAATAACGTACCGGCACCAACAGCCGTGGCATATAAGCCCATGGTCCATACCGAATCGCTTTTCTCCCATTTCAATTTTGAAACAGGGTTACTCTTTTCAGCAATAGAAACACTCATTGCAATATATACCTTATTAGTCTGTCATCATTATTTTTATTGGCCCGAATAACAGGCTGGAGATATGTCATTGCATATCGCCCTGTACATGAAAAAACAACGCCGCCAGCGGCCAACAGGGCCACAGGAGGAAGACGGAGCTGCCACGCTACCATCGTTGAAATCGCTATCCGGGTCAAGGTTAATAATTCATGACTGTTTGAATCGGATTGTTTCAAAAGAGAGCGAGATGTATCACATCCGTCACCCAAAACCCGATTCAAGTCTGTTTGATAACATACCGATAAAACCTCATCCTGTTGCCCAACAACACAAATAAGACCAGCGATCAGGCCGATAATATTAACACCTTAGCCAGTGGAATATGAGTGAAATAATACGGCGAACTTTTCCACTAATTGACAGTGATGTCAGCCAAATTATTGATGGCAAAAGGACAGGTCATTTCTGGCCAATAACAAGGCCGGGAGGCTCAGCGTGCCGGGCAGTGCGCCACCCGGTTGCGCCCTGCCCGCTTGGCCCGGTAGAGCCACTCATCGGCCCGAGCCAGCGCCTGATTGATCTCCTCCTCCGGCAGCACCAGGGTAGTGCCCAGACTGACTGTCATGGCGACCGGATCGGCAGGCAGTGCTTCGACGGCGGCGCGGATCTGCTCCGCCATCTGTTGCAAACCGGCGTCATCGATCCGTGGCAGCAGGATCAGAAACTCCTCACCACCGCTGCGCACAAAGAGATCGTCTGCCCGCAACAGGGCATCGATGCAGCCACTGAAGCGCTGCAACGCCCGATCTCCCTGCTGATGACCGTAACGATCGTTGATCTGCTTGAAGTGATCGATGTCGAGCATGATAAGGCCGCAGGGCTCATCCCCTGCCCGCAACTGCTGACAGTGCTCGAAGAAGAAACGGCGGTTGTAGAGGCCGGTCAGCTGGTCGGTTTCACTCTGACGCAGCAGTCTCTGCTGCAACTCGAACTGACGGGTGATATTGCGGGTCACCCAAGCCACCGCCCGCTTGCCGTCATAGAGGGAGGGCAACGGCGCAATCTTGCCCTCGAAACGCTGCACCCCTTGCGGCCCGACGGCGGCATTGATCCCCCCCACCTCGGCTGCGGAGAGCTCATACTCCACCACCCGCACCTGACCGCTTGCCAGCGACTCGGCCACCTGCGCCTTGACCCACATGGCCATCTCGGGCGGCAACACATCGGCCAGCTGTTTGCCCGCCAGCGGATTGCCATCGTGATAGGATTGCTGCTCCATGCCGCCGATATATTCCACGTAATAGCCATCTTCACTGAGGATAAAGATAGGGTCTGGCAGTTGGGCCATCACTTCATAAAGCTGGGTTACCGAAAGCGCCACGGAGACTCCTGTACTTCAGCATCAAACAGGGGGGAGATATTCTGCCTCAAGAGGACTCAACTGCCCTCATCGCCCCAGATGGTTAATTTACCGCCACAGCCAACAATCCTTTACATCTAGCCGCCCGTCAACATCTCGGCCAACACCGATTGCCAGCTCGCGCCGCCTCCCGACCCGGCGCTCGCTCACAGTGGCGAAAGTGCCCTCATCCGGTCGCGGATATCCCATTGTTTCAACTCACAAGTTCATTTACGCTGGCCGTCCTGAGTCCAGTTTTTAGCTCATCAGCCATCAGGGAGCCAGCCACCCGCAACCGCAGGGGCTGTACCACGGAAAAGGAATCGCCAGATGAAAAACGCCATCGTCACCGCCCGCTTCGACGCCATCAGCACCGAAGGGGAACAGCTCGTCCTCAAGATCGCCATCAAGGCCCCCGAGCCGGATCCCAAGTCCGCCAGCGGTGACTGGCGCTGCAAGGTGAAGCTGGCGGGGCTGAGCGACAAGACTTTCATCTACGGTGTCGACAGCCTGCAGGCCCTGAGCCTCGCCATCAAATTTGTCGAAACCGAGCTGCGCGCCTTCTCCGATGCGGGCTGGCAATTCTATCTGCCCAATTGCCCAGATCACCCCATCGACATGAGCGCCTGCTACTTCCCGGCGCTCTAGCCCGGCCCATCCAAGGAGACCAGATGCACGGACCCGATCCCGCCAATCCCCACCCCATGAACGGCTTCCCCCAAGTGTGCTTTATCAAGAACACCATCAAGGGGCCCAATATCGAGGTGGGTGACTACACCTATTACGACGACCCGGAGGATTCGGCGGGCTTCGAGCGCAACGTCCTCTACCACTTCCCCTTCGTCGGCGACAAGCTGATCATCGGCAAGTTCTGCGCCATCGCCCGCGGGGTGAAGTTCATCATGAACGGCGCCAACCACCAGACCTCCGGCTTCTCCACCTACCCCTTCTTTATCTTCGGCAACGGCTGGGAGCATGCCGCACCCGCCCCGGGCAGCCTCCCCTACAAGGGCGATACCATCATCGGCAACGATGTCTGGATTGGCTATGACGCCCTGATCATGCCGGGGGTAAAGGTCGGCAACGGCGCCATCATCGCCGCCCGCTCCGTGATCACCGGTGACGTACCCGACTACGCCGTGGTCGGCGGCAACCCCGCCAAAGTGATCCGCTACCGCTTCGACGACGACACCATAGCCCGTCTCAACGCCGTCGCCTGGTGGGACTGGCCGGTGGAACAGATCAGCCGCAACCTACCGCTCATCAGCGGTGGCGAGATAGCCGCGCTGGAAGCGGCAACCCATTAGAGACAACCACCACGACAACAACATGACCCCGCAAGATAGTAGAAACAACAAAGGGCGCCTTGTCGGCGCCCTTTGGCTTGATCGATCTTGCTGAAGCCTGCTGGCTTGGGCTGGCTATCAACCGGTGTTGCGCATCCCTGCGGCAATACCGGCGATGGTGACCATCAGCGCCTTGTCCAGCTCGGGGTGCAGGGTCTCCGGGTGGTTGCGGGAGCGGTTGAGCAGCTCGGCCTGCAACACGTTGAGCGGGTCGGTGTAGGGGTTGCGCAGCTTGATGGACTCCTTGATCCACGGCTGATCCTCCAGCAGATCACCGCGCGGGCTCAGTTTCAGCACTACTTCGATGGATTCGGCGAGCTCCTGACGCAGCTGTTTGCCAAGGCCCCACAGCTCCTGCGGCACCAGACGGGTGTCGTAGTACTCGGCGAGCCAGACGTCCGCCTTGAGGAACACCATCTCCAGCATTTCGAGGCGAGTGCGGAAGAAGGGCCACTGGGCGCTCATCTCTTCCAGCACCGCCAGCTTGCCGCCGTCGATGGCCTGTTGCAGCGCCTTGTGGGCACCGAGCCAGGCCGGCAGCATCAGGCGGTTCTGGGTCCAGGCGAAGATCCACGGAATGGCGCGCAGGCTCTCGACGCCGCCGTTGGGCTTGCGCTTGGAGGGACGGGAGCCGAGCGGCAGCTTGCCGAGCTCCATCTCCGGGGTGGCGGCACGGAAGTAAGGGACGAAGTCCGGATGACCGCGCACAATACTGCGGTAATGCTCGCAGGAGTCATCGGCCAACTGTTCCATCACCTCACGCCAGCACTCTTTCGGCTTGGGCGGCGGCAGCAGGTTCCCTTCCAGCACGGCACTGGTGTAGAGCTCCAGACTCTTGATCGCCACTTTCGGCAGACCGAACTTGAAGCGGATCATCTCCCCCTGTTCGGTGGTACGCAGACCGCCGCGCAGGGATCCCGGCGGCTGGGAGAGGATGGCCTGATGGGCAGGCGCACCACCACGACCGACGGTACCGCCACGGCCATGGAACAGGGTGAGGCGGATATTGTTGGCTTCGGCCAGCCCCACCAGGGATTCCATGGCGGCGTACTGGGCCCAGCCAGCGGCCATCATGCCCGCATCCTTGGCAGAGTCGGAGTAACCGATCATCACGTACTGGCGGCCCTGAATGTAACCGCGATACCAGTCCACCGAGAGCAGACGCTCCATCACGGCGGTGCCTGCCATCAGGTCGTCCTGGGTTTCAAACAGCGGGGCGACCGGCATGCGGAACGTGCAGCCCGCCTCCTTGAGCAGCAGTTGCACCGACAGCACATCGGACGGCGCACCGGCCATGGAGATGATGTAGATGCCGAACGCATCGGGGTCGTGCCGGGCGATGACCTGACAGGTATCCAGCGTCTCGCGCACCTCGGCGCTCGGCTCCCAGTCGTGGGGAATGAGCGGGCGGCGGGAGCTTAACTCAGTGAGCAGGAAGGCCTGCTTGTCATCTTCGCTCCACTCGGCGTAGTCACCCAGACCCAGATAGCGGGTCAGCTCGGAGAAGACCAGCCCGTGGCGCTCGCCATCCTGACGGATATCGAGCTTGACCAGATGGATGCCGAAACAGGCAACCTTGCGCAGCACGTCCAGCAGCATGCCATCGGCGATGTTGCCCATGCCGCAGGCGTGCAATGAGTGGTAGCAGAGCTCCAGCGGTTCGCGCAGCTGGGCGGTGGTGGTGATCAGGTCGCGGCTCTCGCTCACCTGCCCCTGCACCTTGGCGGTGAGGTGCTCCTTGGTTTCACGCAGCGCTTCGCGCAGCTCGCGCACCAGCGCACGGTAGGGCTCGGGGTGATCGCCAACGCGGGCGCGCACGGCGTCGGTGCAGTCTGACATGGAGAGCTCGGAGGTGAGCTCCTTGATGTCTTTGTAGAACAGGCTCACCGCCATCCAGCGGCCCAGCTCCAGCACTTCGGCAGTCACCTTGGCGGTGACGAAGGGGTTGCCGTCGCGGTCACCGCCCATCCAGGAGGTGAACTTGACCGGCGCGGCATCCAGCGGCAGCCGCACACCCAGATGGTGTTGCAGACGCTCGTCCAGATTGCGCATGAATTCGGGAATGGCTGGCCACAGGCTGTTCTCCACCACAGCGAAGCCCCACTTGGCCTCGTCAACCGGAGTCGGGCGCTGTTCGCGGATCTCGTTGGTGTGCCACGCCTGATTGATGAGCTGCTCGATGCGATTGAGAATTTTGTCCCGCTCACGGGGCAGCAGGTCGGAGAGCTCCAGCGCTTCGAGGCAGTCGTTGAGCTGCACGTGCTTGTGGATCAGGGTGCGACGGGTCACCTCGGTCGGGTGAGCGGTCAGCACCAGATCGATATCCAGCTCGCGCACGGCCTGAATGATGGCCTCTTGCGACAGGTTGGAGGCTTTCAGTTTGTCGAACATCTGCTCCAGCGGATCCGGGGTGCAGACCTGCTCTTCACAGCGACGGGAGATGGTGTGGAACTGTTCCGCCACGTTGGCCAGATTGAGGAACTGGCTGAAGGCGCGGGCCACCGGCAGCAGTTCGTCATCACTCAGGGTGCGCAGGGTATCGAGCAGACGTTCCCGGTCTGATTCATTGCCCTTGCGGGAGGACTTGGCCAATTGGCGAATGGTTTCGATCTTGTCGAGAAAGGCCTGACCCTGATGATCCTTGATGGATTTACCCAGCAGCTGACCCAGCATGCCTACGTTGGCGCGTAGTGCGGCGTACTTTTCGTTCATTCCACATCCTTATCTTGTTGGTGCCTGACACCCATCCGGGGTGCAAGACGACCTCACTTATTGTTGTGCGATTACAACATATGCTCCGTCATCTTAGGGTGACAATCTACCCAGATTGTCTGCGCAAGGTCAAATAACAGGCCGATTCAGAACATGTATTTCCATCACCACTCCACAACCGGCTTGTTATGTAACTTACTTACAGTTTTACGCCCCTTTCATCGCCGCCGCTACAGGCAAAAACGTCTGATCAAGTGCTGCAACACCGAGGTGGTCGGCTTGACGAACGAGAGGTCGAGATACTCGTCAGGCTGATGCGCCTGGGTGATATGACCGGGGCCCAGCACTATGGTCTCGCAGCCAAGCTGCTGGATAAACGGCGCCTCGGTGCAGTAGTTGACCGACTCGGCGGCGCGGCCGCTCGCCTTCTCAGCCTCCCGCACCAGCACAGAGTCGTCGGCACAGGCGTAAGCAGGAATAGGCTCATGCAGATGTTGCAGATGCAGGCAGCCGGGTTGGTGAATTTCGATGGGCGACAGCGCCTCTTTGAGCATGCCCATCAGCTCATCCGGTCCCACCTGCGGAGTGGGTCGCAGATCGATATGCAGCTCGCAGCAGCCGCAGATGCGGTTCGGGCTGTCGCCCCCCTGAATGTAACCAAGGTTCAGGGTCGGCTGTGGCACGGCAAAGCGGTGGTCAGCGTAGCGATCTTTCAGATCCTGCTGCAAGCGCAGCGCCTGCCCCATCGCCTTGTGCATGATCTCCATGGCGTTGACGCCGTTGGCGGGATCCGAGCTGTGACCGCTCTTGCCGGTAATGCGGATCGCCTCCGACATATGCCCCTTGTGGGCCACCACCGGCACCAGTCCGGTCGGCTCGCCAATCACGGCGTAGTCGGGTTTCAGCTCGGCCGCCGCGGCAATGGCGCGAGCCCCCGCCATGGTGGTCTCTTCGTCGGCAGTCGCGAGAATGCGCAGCGGCTTGCTGAGCGTCTTGAGGTCAATCTCTTTCAGTGCCTCGACGATAAAGGCGAAGAAGCCCTTCATATCGATGGTGCCGAGGCCATAGAGGCGGTTGCCCTCTTCGGTCACCTTGAAGGGATCCTTGCTCCAGCCCCCCTCATCGAACGGCACCGTATCGGTGTGGCCCGCCAGCAGCAGACCGCCCTCCCCCTGACCGATCGTCGCCACCAGATTGAACTTGCCGGGCAGCTCCGGCAGCGCCGTTACCTCGCATTGAAAGCCGAGCTGGGTAAACCAGTCGGCCAGCAGCCGGATCACCGCCTCGTTACTCTGGTCCCACTTGGTATCCGTGCTACTGATAGAGGGAATCGCAATAATATTCTTATAGAGTGAAAAAAAATCCAGATTGGCCATCAGCTGCTCCTTGCGTCCCCGGAATGTTTCTGTTAGAAAATACAAATGCAAAGTGAGTGCATGAATATTCTGTAATTTTACCTGAATATCTGGCTCATCAACAAAGGCTTCTAGTTGTAAGGGAAAGTTAATGTTCTGTCACCTGATCTATAACCGACGACACACCCCCGCCTGAATTGCCCCTCCGCACTCGTGCAAAGGGGCGATCGAACCCCCTTGTGCACTGCAGCGTCATGCTGTGAATCTCGAACTCTGACTTGGAATATTCAACATGCTTAACACCGTTATCGTCGGTGCCAGTGGCTACGCGGGAGCCGAACTGGCCGCACTGGTACAGAACCATCCACAACTCAAACTGTTCGGCCTCTATGTCTCCGCCGGCAGTCAGGATGCCCACAAGCGGTTCTCTTCCCTGCATCCCCAGTGGGTCGGTGCCCTCGATCAGCCGCTGCTGCCGCTGGACGACGACGGCATGACCCGGATCCTGACCCAGGCCGATCTGGTACTGCTGGCCACCGCCCACGAGGTGAGCGCCGAGCTGGCACCCAAGTTTCTCGCCAAGGGTCTGCCGGTGTTTGATCTCTCCGGCGCCTTCCGGGTCAAGGATCAGGGCTTTTACGACAGCTTCTACGGCTTCACCCACGACAGCGAACAGTGGCTGGATCAGGCCGTCTATGGTCTGGCGGAGTGGAACAGCGATGCCATTGCCACCGCCCAGCTGATTGCGGTGCCCGGCTGCTACCCGACCGCCTCCCTCTGCGCTCTCAAGCCGCTGCAGCAGGATGGTCTGATTGCCAAGGGGTGGCAGCCGATCATCAACGCCGTCTCCGGGGTTTCCGGCGCCGGTCGCAAGGCGGCCATCAACACCAGCTTCTGCGAAGTGAGCCTCAACCCCTACGGCACCTTCAATCACAGACACCAGCCGGAGATCAGCCACCACCTCGGCAAGGAGGTGCTGTTCCAGCCCCACCTTGGCAACTATGTGCGCGGCATCCTGGCCACCATCTATGTGCAACTGGCTGACGGCGTGACCCCTACCCAGGTGGATCAGGCCTTCCTCAAGGCCTACGAAGGCAAGCCGCTGGTGCGCCTCACCGGCCAGATGCCCTCCATCCGTGGCGTAGCGGGCACCCCTTACTGCGACATCGCCTGGCAACAGCAGGGCAACATGCTGGTGGTGGTCTCGGCCATCGACAACCTGCTCAAGGGCGCCGCCTCGCAAGCGATGCAGTGCATAAATATCAAATTTGGTTTTGAACCGGCCACCGGCCTGATTTAAGGAAGGATTGAGAGATATGGACAAGCAAACTCTGGTAATCAAGCTGGGCGGCGCCCTTATCGAGAACGACGAGGCGCTGACCGCCCTGTTCGCCACCCTCAAAACCTTTCTCGACGATCAGCACCGTCCGCTGGTGCTGGTACACGGCGGTGGCTGTCTGGTGGATGACCTGCTCAAGGGGCTGGGTCTTACCTCCACCAAGAAGAGTGGCCTGCGGGTGACCCCGTTCGAGCAGATCCCCTTTATTGCCGGGGCGCTGGCGGGTACGGCCAACAAGCAGATGATGGCCAAGGCAATCGCCACCGGCATTCCGGCGGTGGGGCTTTGTCTGGCGGATGGCGGCCTGTGTCAGGTGACCCAGCTCGACCCGGATCTCGGTGCCGTCGGCGAGTGCAAGCCAGGCAACCCGGCGCTGGTGGCGGGGATCCTCGGTCAGGGCTTCCTGCCAGTGGTGAGCTCCATCGGCATCACCGCCGAGGGGCAGCTGATGAACGTCAATGCGGATCAGGCGGCCACCGCCATTGCCGAGGCGCTCGGTGCCGATCTGGTAATGCTCTCCGATGTGAGCGGCATCCTGGATGGCAAGGGCAAGCTGGTGCCACAGCTCGACAAGCTGACCGCACTAGATCTGATGGAGAAAGGGGTTATCCGCGATGGTATGGCGGTCAAGGTAGAAGCGGCCCTGCACGCTGCCGAGACCCTCGGCAAGCCGGTCTGTGTCGCCAGCTGGCGTTACCCGGATCAGCTGCTCAAGCTGCTGGCTGGCGGCGCGGTCGGCACTCTGGTCAAGATTGCCGATGGCAATCAGGTAGCCCTCTAATCCTCACCGGAACAAGGAATATCCGATGCAACATCTTCTGAAAGACAGTGATCTGAACAAAGCCCAGATTGAAGCGCTGATTGCGCTGGGCAAAGCGGTCAAGGCCGACCCGAAGAAGTACAGCCAGGCGCTGGCCGGCAAGAGCGTGGTCACCCTGTTCGAGAAGCCCTCCCTGCGTACCCGGGTCACCTTCGACATCGGTATCGCGAAACTGGGCGGCCACAGCGTCTATCTGGATCAGCAGAACGGCGCGCTGGGCAAGCGGGAGTCGGTGAAGGATTTCGCCGCCAACCTGTCACGCTGGTGTGATGCCATCGTCGCCCGGGTGTTCGATCACCAGACCCTGGTCGAGCTGGCAGAGCACGGCTCTGTGCCGGTAGTGAACAGCCTGTGCAACCTCTACCACCCCTGTCAGGGGCTGGCCGACTTTATGACCATTGCCGAGCACTACGACGACCTGTCGAAGGTAAAACTCGCCTACCTCGGTGATGGCAACAACGTCAGCCACTCTCTGCTGCTGCTGGGGGCCACTCTGGGCACCGATGTCACCCTCATCTGCCCGAAAGGCCACGGCCCGGATACCCAGATCTTCCTGCAGGCGCAGGCACTGGCGGCCAAGTCGGGGGCGACCATCCACATCAGCGATGACGTGGCGGATATCGAAGGGTTTGACGTGGCCTACACAGATACCTGGGTCTCCATGGGCGACAACACCCCGATGGAGCAAGTCACCGAGCTCTTTATGCCTTACCAAATCAACCAGGCCCTGCTCGACCGGACCGGCATCCAGCACGTGCTGCACTGCCAACCGGCGCACCGGGAGCTGGAGATCACCTCGCAGGTGATGGATGGCCCTGCCTCCCTCATCATGGACGAGGCCGAAAACCGGATGCATATCCAGAATGCCGTGTTGCTGACCCTGTTTGGGCATAAATAGTCAGGGCAACAAGTAACGCGGCAATCAACCTGAATCACGACCCTTTTATTGAATCATCATCGAATCATCACGGAGAGAAGTAAAATGAGCGGAATCAACAAGATCGTACTGGCTTACTCGGGTGGACTGGATACCTCGGCCATCATTCCCTGGCTGAAAGAGCACTATGACGCCGAAATCATCGCCTTCGTGGCCGACGTGGGTCAGGAGCGTGACGATCTGGAAGGGATCGAGCAAAAAGCCATCGCCTCCGGCGCCACCAAGTGCATCATCAAGGATCTGCGCGAAGAGTTCGTCAAAGAGTACGTCTACCCGACCCTGAAGACCGGCGCCGTCTATGAGGGCACCTATCTGCTGGGCACCTCCATGGCCCGCCCGATCATCGCCAAGGCGATGGTCGAAGCGGCACTGGCGGAAGGGGCCGATGCCATCTCCCACGGCTGTACCGGCAAGGGCAACGATCAGGTGCGTTTCGAAGGTGCGGTCGCCGCACTGGCGCCCCAGCTGAAAGTGATCGCCCCGTGGCGGATCTGGGACATGCGCTCCCGGGAAGATCTGCTGACCTATCTGGAGACCCGCGGCATCCCCTGCAAGGCGACCCTGAAGAAGATCTACAGCCGCGACGCCAACGCCTGGCACATCTCCACCGAGGGTGGCGAGCTGGAGAGCACCTGGAACGAGCCGTCCGAAGCGGTCTGGCAGTGGACCGTATCGGCCGAGCAGGCCCCGGATCAGCCGGAGTACGTCAAGCTGACCGTGGCCAAAGGCGAAGTAGTGGCCGTTGACGACCAGCCACTCAGCCCGCACCAGATCCTGATGACCCTGAACGAGCGTGCCGGCAAGCACGGCGTGGGCCGCATTGACATCACCGAAAACCGGATGGTGGGGATGAAGTCCCGCGGCTGCTACGAAACCCCGGGCGGAACCGTGATGGTCGCAGCGCTGCGCGCCGTGGAAGAGCTGGTACTGGATCGCCCGACCCGCGCCTGGCGGGAAAAGCTGGGAGCCGAATTCTCCCATCTGGTCTATGACGGTCGCTGGTTCACCCCGCTGTGCAAGGCGATCCTCGCCTCTGCCAACGCCATCGCCGAAGATCTCGACGGTGAAGTGGTGCTGAAGATGTACAAGGGTCAGGTCACTGCGGTGCAGAAGAAGTCACCGAACAGCCTCTACTCCGAAGACTTTGCCACCTTCGGCGCCGACGAAGTGTATGACCAGAGCCATGCCGAAGGCTTTATCCGCCTCTACACCCTGGCCAGCCGGATCCGCGCCATGAAAGAGCAGCATCAGGCTATCGGTGGCGACCACACCCACGGCTAAGAAAGCGCGATAACCCGTTGATTCCGTTGAGGGGGCATGGCCCCCTCTTCTATAGGCCGAGGGCATAGCCCCTGACCCATCATCGGCGGGTGTGACAAGAGCGGCAGCGCCCCGGCCGCTTCTGTGAGATAACAGACTCGCAGAAAAACAGGGCACGATTTCAAGCTCGGTGGCCAGGGCGCCGCCGACAACGCATTCAAGGAGAGCAGTATGGCACTTTGGGGTGGACGCTTCAGTCAGGGAGCCGATAGCCGGTTCAAGCAGTTCAACGATTCGCTGCGGTTCGATTACCGGCTGGCGGAGCAGGATATTCAGGGCTCCATGGCCTGGGCCAAAGCGCTGGTCAAGGTGGGCGTGTTGACCGCCGATGAGCAGGGCAAACTGCAACAGGCGATGGAGGTGCTGCTCGCCTCGGTGCAGCAGGATCCCCAGCAGATCCTGAGTTCGGATGCCGAAGATATCCACTCCTGGGTCGAGAGCCAGCTGATTGCCGCAGTCGGCGATCTCGGCAAGAAGCTACACACCGGCCGCTCGCGCAACGATCAGGTCGCCACCGACCTGAAACTCTGGTGCAAGGCGCAGGGGGAGCTGCTGCTCGGCTCCATCACCGCCCTGCAGCAGGGGCTGGTGGCCTCCGCCCGCGCCAATCAGGCCGCGGTGCTGCCGGGTTACACCCACCTGCAGCGGGCCCAGCCGGTCACCTTCGCCCACTGGGCGCTGGCCTATGTGGAGATGCTGGAGCGGGACTACTCCCGACTGCAGGATGCCCTCAAGCGGCTCGACACCAGCCCGCTCGGCTGCGGCGCGCTGGCGGGCACCGCCTACGCCATCGACCGCGAAGCGCTGGCGCTCGACATGGGCTTTGGTGGCGCCACCCGCAACAGTCTGGATTCGGTCTCCGATCGGGATCACGTGGTGGAGCTGATGCACGTGGCGTCCCTCTCCATGACCCACCTGTCGCGCTTTGCCGAAGACCTTATCTTCTACAACACCGGCGAGGCGGGCTTTGTCGAGCTCTCCGACGCGGTGACCTCAGGCTCCTCCCTGATGCCGCAGAAGAAAAACCCGGATGCGCTGGAGCTGATCCGTGGCAAGACCGGCCGGGTGGTCGGCGCCCAGATGGGCATGCTGATGAGCCTCAAGGCGCTGCCGCTGGCCTACAACAAGGACATGCAGGAAGACAAGGAAGGGCTGTTCGATGCCCTCGACACCTGGCACGACTGCCTCGATATGGCGGCGCTGGTGCTGATCGATCTGAAAGTGAACGGCGAGCGCACCATGGTGGCCGCGCAGGGCGGCTACGCCAACGCCACCGAGCTGGCGGACTATCTGGTAGCCAAAGGAATACCGTTCCGTGAAGCGCACCATATCGTCGGCGAAACCGTGGTATTCGCCATCAGCGTGGGTCGCCCGCTGGAGGAGCTCTCCATCGGCGAATTCCAACGCTTCAGCCCGGTGATCGAGTTCGACGTCTACCCCAATCTGGAGCTGGAAGCGACCCTCGCCAAGCGAGTCGCCAAAGGCGGTGTCGCCCGCGAACAGGTAGAGGCAGCCCTCACCGCCGCCGAAACCTGGCTGGCAAAACGCAGCTAATCACCGTTAACGCAGAGAGAGGGCATCAGCCCTCTTTTTTTTGCGCCAGAAACGGCTTGTCCCGCTGACTGGATGCCTGTAGTTGTTGAATGGATGTCAGCGCTCGATAGAAGGAATCTGCATGTATCTGCCACCTCATTTCGCCACCGATGACCCCGAGGCCCTGCATCAACTGATGCAAGCACATCCGCTAGGTGCTCTGATCACCCACGGCTCACAGGGGCTGGATGCCAACCATCTGCCATTCGAGTTTGCTAAGGAAACCGGAGGGCAGGGAGTCTTGCGTGCCCATGTCGCACGCAACAATCCGCTCTGGCAAGAGGCCAAGGATGGGGACGAAGTACTGGTGATCTTCAAGGCTGCAGATGCCTATATCTCCCCTAGCTGGTATCCGAGCAAGCATGATCATCACAAGCAGGTGCCGACCTGGAACTACAGCGTGGTGCATGCTCACGGCCGCATCAGCATTCGTGATGATGCTCGTTTTATCCGCCGTTTACTGGCCAATCTGACCCGAACCCATGAAGCCGGGGAACCCTCGCCATGGAAGATGGCGGATGCGCCGAGAGAATATATGGAAACCATGGTGCAGGCCGTTGTCGGCATTGAAATCGAGATAGAGCGGCTGGTTGGCAAATTCAAACTGGGCCAGAACAAGGATGAAGCGGATCGCCAAGGTGCAGCTCACGCCTTGCACGCTAGAGGGCTGGTAGAAGTAGCCTGCGATATGGAGAACCCGCCATCACCTCGCCCATAACGTGTTAAACCACAAACAGAAACGGCAACCCGAGGTTGCGTTTTTTATTGCTCACCGCCGTTCAGGCGCTGGCATTGAGCAGTTTGCCAACCCCCTCCCCCTTGCCATTGGGCAGAGTCTGTTTAAAGGCGCCGAGCAGCTGATCGAGATTGAGGTCGCTGGCACCAAGGGTACCCTTAAGGGTATCAAGTTCACTTTGCAGCGCATCGAGGCGGGTACTCTGGGTACCGCTCGCCAGCTGGTTGCGGGCGCTATCGATGGCGGCAGGGAGGGATTGGCCGCCATTCTCCTGCCCCAGAGTCTGCATCAGCTCACCCATAAAGTGGTTGATGGCAGCGCGGTTATGCTCGCTATTGGCATCCTTGACTCCCAGCCGCTGGAACAGGCTCTGGACGGTCGGCGGCAGGCGCTCCTCCTGCACGGTTTGTTGCACAGGCTCAGGTTTGCTACTGCTGCCGAGCAGCTGACTGCCCAGCTTGAGGGCGATAGAGGCAAGGGGAAGCAGGGTACTGATCATGATATCTCTCCGCGACGGCAGCCCTTGGTGGTGATGTGAGAAGGAGTGCATAAGCGGGGCCAGAACGATGAAAAAAACACCAACAATAGCCAACTCATTGAGCCGTCGAGCGATTTGAATAGCTGCCTCGTGCCTGGGCATGACCATTGCGAGTATCAGGAGAGAGCCGGGCGGCCAGCGGCTGCCGCTGCTGATCAGCGCGGCAAAGGGGCATTGCCGGAGCAAACCGGAAGCGGCGGAATTTCCTTATGCTCCACGCCAGCCATCCCCGCGAGCGCACCTTTTTTCATTCATGAAACTTATAACCATTAAGAACATGTAAATTTTCTTATTTAACATGTTCGCGCATGATGGCTCTCAAACCGGATTTGCCGTTGCCGCGATGCTGTCCGGCAACCGCGCCCCCTCGCCTCTTTCGATTCTGGAGTCGTTATGTCACTGATTACCCCCCATATCTCCCCCGAAGTCAGCCAACTGGCCCCCGGCTTTCGCGCCCTGAGCATCACGGTACAGGCCGCCACCGTGGTTGACCCGAACGTGGGGGCACGCTCCCTTGATGAAGCCTGCACCGCCATGCTGACCGCCGATGTGCCGTGGGCAGAGGCGCACCTCGCCGCCTGGGGCGATCTGTTCAGAAAGTTCGGCGCCAAGTCGCAGCGGACTACCTGCTCCGCCGAGGCCCTGAGAAAACGGGTCGCCCGCGATGGCAACCTGCCAACCATCGATCCCGTGGTCGATCTCTACAATGCCATCAGCATCCGCTACGCCATTCCGGTCGGTGGCGAGAACCTGCTCGCCTATGAGGGGCTGCCGCGACTGGTAGTAGCCGATGGCAGCGAGCAGTTCGATACCATGAAAGGGGGCGAACCCGCCCACGAATCTCCGGAACCCGGCGAGGTGGTCTGGCGGGATGGCAAGGGGGTCACCTGTCGGCGCTGGAACTGGCGGCAGGGGGTGCGTACCCGACTAAGTGCCGATTCGGGTCAGATGTGGTTCATTCTGGAGAGCCTGCCCGAGATGCCGCTGGCCGCCTTGCAAGAGGCTGGAGATAAGCTGATTGCAGGACTGCGGGAGATGATGCCGGAAGCGGTGATCGCGCAGAGCCTTATCGGCCATATCGAATAAACCGGAGAGCAGACGCGTTTCGTCAGCAGATACAGAGAGGGGCGCCGCAGCGCCCCTCTCTTTCATCCTGTCAGGCCAGCAGCATGGCCAAATGCCGCTTTGGGGGCATTCATACCCGAATACCGATCCCCTTCAGCCACTTGCGCAGCCGCCCGTTGGCGTTGAGATAGGGGGAGGCGCTATTGAACTGGATCATCCACCCCAACGTCCACGTCTCATACCAGAGGCTGCCATACAGTTGGTTATCGCTGCGCGCCTCAACCAGTTCGATGATGCGCCCTCTGGCGGCCGCCAACCGCTGCAACAATGCCTGATAGCTGAGCCCTTCGTAATCCCGATAGAAGGTTTTAGCCAGCCTGCCCAGCTCGTTCCACTTAAAACCGGTCTCGGGAAAATCAACCGGAAGACCCGCCTCATCCCGCTCGATCCACTTGATCACCAGTTCGTTCCAGCCAATAAGGTAGGCCAGCAGATTGGCGACGCTCATGGTGGTTCCCTTGCTGTGCCCTGCCAGGGTCTGCTCCCGCACCCGGCTCTCGGGGACGGCCTGCAACGCCTTGAACAGCTTGCCGAAATTGGTATCGATCGCGAGCAGCAGATCGGCCTTGTTTTGCGGGATCCCCATTTATCTCCCCCTTTCAGGTTTGCTTGCGGCTCAGCCGAGGCGATTGCCGCAACCAAGGCAGCGCGCTACGCTAGCCCTCTTCCATCCTGTGCAGCTCATCCAGTGCAGGCCAACCATCACGGCAAGATCGGCAATGAATCAACTAATCAGCTATATCAGGGCCATTCATCGACAGGCGAGCCCCGTCACCCTCATTCGCCAAGAGAGTGAACACTATAGCGAGCATGATGAGAGCGGCACTGTGATCCGGCACCAGATAACGACCAGCTGGTTTGCCAATGGGGTCGTCATCCGCCAGCAAACCGAGCAGGACGACGCACCATCGCCGCAGCTTTGCGCCGAGTGCTGGATCAGCTATCGGGTCATCGGCAGTCCCATCCCCATCACTCCGCCCAGCAAACTGTTTCACAACCACTGTCAGGAGCGATTCTGGTTGAAGGTGCAGGGCATCACGCCACAAGGGTGATTGGTATGCCCGTGAACAGAACCGGCAGGGAGAAATGCAAAGAGGCTCCGAAGAGCCTCTTTTTGTATCCGTATCTGAACCCTGCTCAGCCCAGCAGCATATAGAGCTGGTGCGCGGCCACCCCGGCACACAGGCCGCCGATGGTGTGGGCGACGATGGCGCGGGAGGTGAGGTGGCGATAGCCGAGGGCATCGAGCATGGCGGTGTGGGTGCTCAAAAAGCCGCTCCAGCACATCCCCATGGCGGTAAACACCGCGACCTCGTTACCGGTGATCCACCCCTTGGCAATAAAGGGGGGCACCAGCGACATGGCGGCGCCGACCGCACCGAGCGAGGTGGCCGGGAAGGCGACCAGCTCCGGCTGCTTGAAGCCAAACAGCAGGTCAAACAGCCAACTCACCTTGGCGGCCAGCACCGGCAGCAGGGCAACCCCCTGAAACGCTTCGCCGGTATACCCCTTGTCACCCGGGCCGAAGGTCAGCAGCATCACGAAGGTGCTGATGATCAGCACCCCCGGGATCACCGCCATCCCCAGCTCCACGCCGGATTTGCCACCATCAAGCAGGGAGTTGAGGATCCGCAGCCAGACGGGAGCGGCCTCTTTGGTCACCCCGACCTTGGGGCCATTGCCCGCTGGTTGCTCATCGATCAGCACCTCACCCACCAAGGGGCGGATCATCCGCTGCATCAGTCGGGTAGAGACCACCGAGCCGACCAGAGCGCCAAGCAGACCGATCAGCGCCGCGCTGGCGGTGGATTCACCGCTCGGCAGCTGCAGGGTGGCCATAAAAGTGACCACGATCAGCCCCATGCCAAAGGCGGTGCCGAAGTTGGTCAGCGACACCAGCTGCCAGGGGGTAAAGCCTTTGCGAAAGCGGCTGTCCTTGGCGAGGCTGATCACCGCCGGGTTGTCGGAGAAGAAAGTCATCAGCGCCGCCAGCGCGGTGCGACCGGGCAGACGAAACACCGGCTTCATCAGCGGGGCCAGCAGTACCTCCAGCAGACGGATCACCCCGAACTCGCTCAAGAGCTGGCTCAGGGCACCAGAGAGCACCGTGATCCCCATGATAAAGAGCACTGTATTGAGCAGCAGCTGGTGGGCGGTGTTGAACAGGGTATTGACCATGGCCGAGAGGCCCATCTGGCTACCGAGATAACCGAACAGGCTGCCGAGAATAAGCAGCACCAGCACCGGCTCCAGCCAGTCCCGAATGGCGGCAAGTCGCCCCTTTGACTCTATAACTACATGATTTTCCATATCTATCCTGCGGTTCATCTGTGCGTGTGTGGTTGTTTTTATGGTTGTAAACGGGCTGGGCCCAATAGAAAAAAGCCCTTGTCTTGCGACAAGGGCTTTTTGAATTGGCTCCTCCTACTGGACTTGAACCAGTGACATACGGATTAACAGTCCGCCGTTCTACCGACTGAACTAAGGAGGAATTGTACTTCGGAGACCAGATATCGCTATCTCATCAACCTTAATTGGTGCCCAGAGACGGAATCGAACCGCCGACACGGGGATTTTCAATCCCCTGCTCTACCGACTGAGCTATCTGGGCAAATGGTGCCGGCTACCGGAATCGAACTGGTGACCTACTGATTACAAGTCAGTTGCTCTACCTACTGAGCTAAGCCGGCACACTTTAAACCATTGTGCATGAACAGATTTTTTATTTCATGGCACCAAAATTGGTGCCCAGAGACGGAATCGAACCGCCGACACGGGGATTTTCAATCCCCTGCTCTACCGACTGAGCTATCTGGGCGTGGGCGCTATTAAACGGATTTTAAGCCGGATGGTCAACGGGAAATTTCACTTTTTGTCTCGTTCGTCTCTTTTTTGCGCAACATCGCCCATTTCTGCCACTTCATCGGCACAGGCCACGCGTTTTCGCCCCCAGACTCTGGGTTCCTCTCCCTTGAGCAGGCGGGAGATGTTCTCGTGATGGCGGATCAGGATAAGGCAGGAGAGCAGCGAGACTGGCAGGGTGTATTCGGGTTTGAGCAGGTAGGTAAAGAGCGGCGTCAGCAGCACGGTAATGATGGAGGCCAGCGAGGAGTAGCCGCTCACCAGCAGCACCAGCAGCCAGGTGCCAATCACGGCGCCCCCCATGGTGAAGCCGATGGGCATCATAGTCCCCAGAGCGGTGGCGACCCCTTTGCCACCGCGAAAATGAAAGAAGATGGGATACATATGGCCGAGGCAGGCGGCGACCCCGATAAAGCCGAGGTAGACGGGTTTGATCTGCAGATACCAGGCGAGATAGACGGGCACAGTGCCCTTGAGCACATCGAGCAGCAGCACCACCAGCGCCGCCATCCGGCCACCGAGGCGCAGCACATTGGTTGCCCCCGGATTGTGGGAGCCATGATCCCGCGGGTCGGGCAGACCGGTGCAGCGGGAGACCAGCACAGCACTGGATAGTGAACCACCCAGGTAGGCCAGAATAATCATCAAAATCGTCAGGGCCGTCATCTTGGTCGTTTTTACCACGATATGAATGGGGTATGATGCGGGCCACATACGCTGGCATGGGCCCATGCCCACCCAGAGCGCCTCGGCAAGCCTGTTGCCCGGCCAGCATCCCTGCGCTGTCATCACAGCCCATCAAGAGTAAAGAAGAAGTACAGTCATGGACAAGGTGTTTATTCGCGGACTCGAAGTTTTGACCACCATCGGTGTATATGAGTGGGAGAAGGGCATTCGCCAAAAGCTCCGTTTTGACCTCGAGATGGGGTTCGACAACCGCCCCGCGGCAGCAACCGACGACATCAATCTGGCACTGGATTATGCCGACCTCTCCAACAAGATTTGCGAGCATGTCACCGGTAAGGTCGTCGAGCTGGTCGAGACCATGGCCGAGCAGGTTGCCATGCTGGTGCTGACCGATGAGCGGGTGCAGTGGGTCAAGGTGACCCTCACCAAGCCGGGCGCCGTGCCCAATGCCGCCGGGGTCGGCGTAGAGATCCTGCGCCATCGCACGCCTGCCGCGAGCAGCAACTGATGGCCACCCTCTATATCCGTCCGGGCGCCAACCCGATGACAGGGAGCACCGCATGACCCGCATCTATATTAGCCTGGGCTCCAACATCGAGCGGGATCGCCATATTCGTGCCGGACTCGATGCCCTGCATGCCGAGTTTGGCGAGCTGCGGGTCTCTCGGGTATTCGAAAGCGAAGCGGTCGGCTTCAACGGCCGCCCCTTCTACAACCTGGTAGCGGCTGCCGAGACCGACCTGCCGCTGGCCACCGTCTGCCAGCGACTGCGGGCCATGGAGTTCGCCCACGGCCGCGAGCCAGATGCCAAGAAGTTCGCCCCGCGCACCCTGGATCTCGATCTGCTGCTCTATGGCGATCTGGTCTGCGACACCCCGCTGGTGTTGCCGCGCGGTGAAGTGCTCACCAACGCCTTCGTGCTGTGGCCGCTGGCCGAGCTGGCCCCCACCCTGTGCCACCCCATCGATGGTCGCACCATGGGCGAGCTTTGGCAGGCCTATGACAAGGCCTCACAGCAGCTGTGCCCCATTCCCTTTCACTGGGAAGCGTGCGAATTGCAGCATCACTGATCGACAAGGGCGCCTCACGGCGCCCTTGTCGTTTATAGCGGATAAGAGGGCCTGACCCTGCGAGAGTGGCAGGATAGCGCCCACGACAGGAGAACCCCATGCAACTCGATACCATTCACCATTTCAACTGCCAGCTGTTGACCGAACTGCCCCACCAGCGCTTCGAACATGAGCCCATCCTCGACTACGCCACCGACGAAAAGGTCAAAGCCCGCCTCGGCTGGCAGGCGGAGTTCAGCAAGACCCTGTTTCTCAAGTTCAAGGATGGCCGCTTCGCCCTGCTGCTGACCCACAGGGAGGGACGGCTCGACAACAAGGCGGTCAAGGCCGCACTCGGTGCCAAGCCCTCCATCTGCACCGCCGAAGAGATGCAGGCGGAGATTGGCTGCCTGCCGGGAGCGGTCTGCCCCTTCCTGCCCCGTGCCGATATTCCGCTACTGGTGGATCCGCAACTGCTCAACCACACCGCCTTCACCTGGACTCCGGGCCACCCGGAGCAGACCTTTCTGCTGGCGACCGAGCATCTGGCCGAGGTACTGGCGCAGCTCCCCTGCGAGGTCAGCTATCTGCCCTCGCCGACGGCGTAGCCCCATCGCGCGCCAGCTGGGCGAAGATCAGCGCCGCCAGCATGGAGAGCAGCCCGACACAGAGGTAGGTAAGGTGGAACCCGGCCAGCCACTGGCCGTTGGCCGCTGAGGTACCCGCCGAGAAGAGCCCGAGCAGGCTGGCGGCAATCGCCACCCCCAAGCTCATGGAGAGCTGCATCACCACCGAGAGCAGGCCGTTGCCGCTGCTGGCCAGGGTCGGGCTGAGATCTTGCAGCGTGAGAGTGTTCATGGCGGAGAACTGCAGCGAGTTGATGGCGCCAAAGATCGCCAGCCAGCCCAGCAGCACGCCATAGGGAAGCTGGTTGTCGATAAAGTAGAAGCTGGCGATCATGGCGCCGAGCAGCAGGGTGTTGCCAATCAGGATCCGGCGATAACCCACTCTGGGAATGAGTTTGTTCACCAGCGTCTTGGTCAGCATGGCGCCCAGCACCGTCGGGATCATGGTCATCCCCGCCTTGCTCGGGGAGAAGCCGAGCCCCAGTTGCAGAAAGAGCGGGGTGAGGAACGGCATGGCACCGCTGCCGAGGCGGGCAAACAGGTTGCCCCAGATGCCGATGGCAAAGGTGGTGGTCTTGAACAGGTTCAGGCTAAAGAGCGGCTGCTGTGCATTGGCGGCATAGAGCCAGTAGCTCGCCATCGCCGCCAAGCCGAAGATCAGTGCAAACAGCGCCCAACCAGTGGAGATGCTGTGCTCCCCCAGCCCCTGCAAACCGACCGACACCAGCACCATGCCGACGCTGAACATCACAAAGCCCTGCCAGTCGAACCGGGCGGTCTGCTGCCGCAGCTCCGGCATAAAGTGCCAGCTGGCGATAAAACCGAGCAACCCCACCGGCAGGTTGATGAGAAACACCCAGTGCCAGCTCGCCACTTCCACCAGCCAGCCACCGAGCGCCGGCCCCATCAACGGACCGAGCAGCCCAGGGATGGTAACAAACGACATCACCCGCAGCAGCTCATGCTTGTCATAGACCCGCAGCACCGCCAACCGCCCCACCGGCATCAGCAGCGCACCGCCAATCCCCTGAAGCACCCGGGCGGCCACCAGCATGGAGAGCGAATTGGAGGCGGCGCAGGCGAGCGAGCCGAGGGTAAAGAGCGAGATGGCGGCCAGATAGATGCGGCGGGTGCCGAATCTATCAGCCAGCCAGCCGGAGGCCGGGATCAGCAACGCCACCGTCAGCATGTAGGCGATGATCACCGACTGCATCTGCAGCGGGCTCTCCCCCAATGTCTCGGCCATGCTGGGCAGGGCGGTGTTGAGGATGGTGCCATCCAGCGCCTGCATAAAGAAACCGACCGCCGCCAGCAGGGGCAGCCACTTGCGCTGGGCGGGAGTCACCATGTTTGTGCTATCTGGCATGAGCTGCTACCTCCTCTTCAGATAAAAAATGACCCGCACGAAAGCGGGTCATATCAGCATGTCAGGCGTCCGGCTGGCCGAGCATGGCTTTGAGCCGCTCTTCCAGAGTGGGCTCGGGAGCCCTGAGGGTCTCCATAAAGAGTTGCTCTATCCCCGCCTTGTCCTGACTTTTCACGATAAACACCAGCCGGGACTGAGCCTTGCCCTCCGGCCAGTCGCCCAATGCCTGCAGCGGATAGAGCTGACCGTGGACGCCGTGGATCACCACCGGCTGGCTCTCCCCTTCCAGCTGCAAGATCCCCTTGAGGCGCAGCAGGGCATCGCCATACTGCGCCTGCACCGCATCGATGGCAGCCAGCAGACGAGAGGGCTTGAGCGGCTCACCGATACGCAAAGAGAAACTCTCGATGTTGCCGTGCTCGAAATGGGTGGGCGCCGCGGTGCCCACCTTCGCGGCGAACGGTTGCATCTTCGGCTGCATGGGGGACGCCAGCCCCTGCTTGGGAGATTCGGTGCGCAGCCAGGCCAGCAGCTGACGCACATCGCGCCCCGCCGCTTCGTTGTAGGCGCCGAGCTTCTCCAGCACCGCTGGCGACAGTTCGCCATTGGTCACCTGCTGGATCGGGGCCGCCGGATTGAGGGCCGCCAGCTGGGCTTCGACCCTCGCCAGCTGTTCGCCATCCACCAGATCGCCTTTGCTCACCACCAGCAGATCCGCCAGCGCCACCTGCTTCACCGCTTCATACTGAGCGGCCAGCTGCTGCTCGATATGACCGGCATCCACCACTGTGACGGTGCCATCGAAGCGGTAGCGCTGGGCGATAAAGCCCTCTTCGCGCAGGGTAAACAGAACGGGGGCTGGATCGGCCAGACCAGTGGTCTCGATAATCAGCCGCTTGAACGGTTTGATCTTGCGCTGGATGGCCTTCATAAACAGCCCCTGCAACGCCTCCACCAGAGAGCCCTGCACCGAGCAGCAGATGCAGCCGGAGTCGAGCAGCATCACCTGCTCATCCACCTGCTGCACCAAATGGTGATCCAGCCCCACCGAGCCGAACTCGTTGATCAGCACGGCGCACTCGCCGAGCTCTGGCTGCTTGACCCAGTGGTTGAGCAAGGTGGTCTTGCCGCTACCGAGAAAGCCGGTCAGCAGGGTCACGGGAATTCGAGTGTCTTGCATATCGGTCATGTCAGATCCTTACCGGTTGGCAAACAGGTCGCTGAGCCAGCGGTTTTCAAAGCGGCCGTGGGGGTCGAGCTCGGCTTTCAACGCAACAAAGTCGTTCCAGCGCGGCAGCAGGGCCGGGAAGTCGTAGAGATCCATCGCCAGATGCTTGCCGAAGTGGGGAATGCCGCCAAGCGGCGCCAGCAGTTGCTGCAGCTCGCGCATCTGCTCCATGGAGCCGTTGACGAAGGTGCCGTCCGCCGCCAGATAGACCAGAAAACCGATCCAGCAGACCGGCTGGCCATAAGCGGCGCTAAGCCAGGCCTCGGAGGGGCCGGTGCAACGCAGGATAAAGGGGTAGTGCAGCACGCCCGGGTTGGCCTGCTGCCACGCTTGCAGGGTCTCCAGTGCCTCGTTCATGCGATTAAGCGGCACCGCCACCTCGCAGTTGATCTGGGGGGCCGGGATCCCCTTGCAGAGGATCTGGTAGACGTTGCCCACCAGATCGGAGGCATCCTTGAAGCGGCGCACCGTCTCGAAGTGCTCGCCAGCCAGCGCCTCATCCTTGGTGTCTTTCGCCATCTTCTGCAGAGTCGCATCAATGGTGGCATTCATGCGGGCGTCGATATCGCCATCCAGCAGCAAAGGCTCGCTGCCGCCGGCGCGGTAACGGGCCACCTCCTCATCAGAGGCGGGATCCACCAGCCAGATGTGGCTCTCGCCGGTCCAGGCAAACCACCAGCTCTTCACAAAGCCGTGCTCGCGGTTGAGCCGCTCGTTGTGTTCCAAGAGGAAGGGATAGTCGGTGGTGAACTTGGTGCAGCGCATGATGCGGTTCGGTACGGTACGCAGGGTGACGTCGAGCAGGATGCCGAGCATGCCCATCCCCATCACGAAGGCGCCGAAGCGCGGATCGGTGCGATCCACCCGGATAATCTCGCCATTGGCCAGCATCACCGTCATCGCCTCCACCGCATCGCAGAGGGCTGATTGGTGCAGCCCCTGGCCGTGGGTGCCGGTGCTGAGGGCACCGCCCAGGGTCTGGATGCCGATAACGCCCGGGGATGCCGGCAGCATCCGCTCCATGGCGATGAGATCGGCGTAGACGGTATCGAGCGGCGTCCCAGCCTGATAGGTGACGGTATCGGCCGTTTTCGCCAGCTGGCCGCGCAGGTGGTGCAAGTCCACCAGCAGCGCCTGACTGCCCTCGGCATAGACGCTGTGAATGGGTTCAAAAGAGAGTCCGGAGCCGATAAGGCGCAGCTTGCGCTCGGGGTGTTCCCGCAGCAGCGCTTGCAGCTGGTCACGGCTTTTCGGGCGCCACACCTGATCCAGCGCCCCGAGGGGATTGGTTCTCGACCAGTTGAACAACACCTCCCGATTACCGATCGCCTTGATGCTGTGAAATGCCTGGAACTGAACCGTCATACCGCGCCTCATCTGACTTCTAAATGAGCGCTGATTCTACCGAAAAGCGAGTCACAAGGCATGGAAAACAAGCCCCTGCACTAGAGGGGGAATAGGGGAGAAGGTCTCTCCCCTAGCTTCAACGTGTCTGCTGAGTCAATGCCAGCAGCATGCCGAATCCGACCAGCAGCCCGCCAAACACCCGATCAATCCAGTGGCGCACCGCCAACAGCCGACCCCGCACCGAGTCGGTGGAGAAGAAGATCGCCACTGCGCTGAACCAGACGGCGTGGGCCAGTACGATAAAGGCGCCATAACCGAGCTGAACCGCCAGCGACGTCTGTGGTTGCACCACCTGCATAAACAGACTGACGATGAAGATGGTGGTCTTGGGGTTGAGCACATTGGTCAGAAAACCGGTGCGCAGTGCCCCCAGACTGGAGAGAACGGGCTGCTCGGCCAGCACCTCATCTGTCGTCGGTTTGGCGCGCAGCATTTTGATGCCGAGGAAGATGAGGTAGGCGGCCCCCGCCAACTTGATGAGGTTGAACAACCAGAGCGACTGCTGGATCAGCAGGCCCACCCCGAGCAGGGTGTAGGTCACATGAACACAGACCCCGGCTGCAATGCCGAGCGCCGTCAGCACGCCGGTGCGACGGGAGAGCAGCAGGCTGTTGCGCGACACCATGGCAAAATCGGGCCCCGGACTGATGACAGCAAAGAAGGTAATGGCCACTACGGCTAACAGTTCGGTCATGAAAAAGAGTCCTGATGCAGAGAGATATCGGCTATTTTATTTGGCATCAACACCAATAACGAACGATAACTTCTGACATGAATGGTGATAATAACTCACAGAAAGACCTCTCCCTCCCCTCCCTGACGGCACTGCGCTGTTTCGAGGTGGCGGCCCGCACCGAGCACTTCAGCCGCGCCGCCGATGAGCTGCACCTCACCCACGGTGCCGTCAGCCGTGCTGTACGCCTGCTTGAAGAGGAGCTGGGGGTCATGCTGTTCGAACGCCGCCAGCGCAGGGTTTTTCTGACCGAGGCGGGCGAGCAGCTCTATCAGGCGGTCAGAGAGGGTTTAGGTGGCATCCGCCAGACAGCACAGTCGCTGCGCCAAAAAAGTCGCCCCCAGTCGCTGGTCATCTCCTGCGAACCCACCCTGCTGATGCGCTGGCTGATCCCGCGCTGGCCCGCCTTTCAAGCCCTGCACCCCGAGCTGGACGTGCATCTGATGGCGGGCGGTGGCGCCCTCAGTTTTGGCAATGGCATCGATCTCGCCATTCGGCGCAACGACTTTCACTGGCCTGATGACCTTTACAGCCAGCTGCTGTTTGAGGAGCAGACAGGGCCAGTCTGTCAGCCGGGCAAGGTGGCGCAGTTTTTCGAGCCACAAGGAGATCTGCCAGCGCTGCGCCCCTCTGCCCCCCGCCTGCACACCAAGACCCGTCCCGCCGCCTGGCAAAGCTGGCAGGAACAGGCCGGACAGAGTACAAGCGATGAGGCGCCGACCCAGACCTTCGAACACTTTTACTTCAGCCTGCAGGCCGCCGTGGCGGGCCTTGGCGTCGCCATCGGCCCCTACCGGCTGGTGTGCGACGATGTCGCCGCCGGCCTGCTGGCCGCCCCGCTAGGATTCATCCCGGATGGCACCGGCTATCACCTGCTCGCCCCCGCGCCGCCCATTCCCGGCAGCCCCCATGAGAAGCTGGCGAATTGGCTGCAATCCCTGAGCAAATAGGTCGCGACACCCCGCGGGTCCAACCCGCGACCCTGGCTCGCGTGTGGCCGCTGAACAGTGACGACACAGATTCAGCGGGCCCGAAAACCACTGCCATGCTCTTGCGCCGCCTGCAACAAGGCATCGACCACGATACGCACCTTGAGCGGCATGTGCTGACTCCTGGCCCAGATAACATTGATCGGCATCTCGCCACCAGACTGGTCATTGAGCACACAGACCAGCGATCCCGCGTCCAGCTGTTCCCTGACCAGCCAGGTCGGTATCTGAACCAGCCCAAGACCAGCCAGCGCCGCTGCTCGTACGGCTTCGCCATCCCCCATCTCGTAGCGTACCGGGATATCGTAATCTTCCATTTTTCCCGCCCCGTTGCGGAGCAGCCAGCTATGACGATGTCCAGACCGCCAGTCGATGATGCAATCGTGCCGTGACAACTCATCCGGGGTCAGGGGCACCCCACGCCGTGCCAGATAGGCGGGCGCCCCGCAGATGACCAGCTTCTGCTCCCCCAGGCGGCGAGCAACGAGATCGGCCTGATCTTCCAGCGCGCCAATCCGCACCACCAGATCGATGTTGGCCTCAATGAGATCAACCTTGCGCTCGTTGAAGCTCACCGACAGATCCAGCTGTGGATGCTTGCCCGCCAATTCCAGCAGGATCGGCAGCACATGCCTGCGGCCAAACGCAGCGGGCAGATCGATGCGCACGCGCCCCGACGGGCTCTGCTTTCCCGATGCAAAGCTCTGTTCCGTCTCCTCCAGCACCTGGATGGCCTGGAGACAGCTGGCCAGATATGCCTCCCCCTCCAGAGTCAGGCTCACCCGACGGGTTGTTCTGTGCAACAGCTTGACCCCCAGTCGCGCCTCCAGCCGCACTATGCTCTTGCTCAACGCCGAACCGGTCAGCCCCAGCGCCAATGCGGCGGCGGTAAAACTGCCCGCCTGCGCCACGGCGACAAAGTGTCTGACGCTCAGAAAAGGGTCCTGCTCTGCCATCAACTCGGTCCTTGAGGGAAATAGAGATTGGAATAATAGCTACTTAATCAATTCCAAGGAATCAATCACACTGTAAACAGGTTCATTCAACGCCATCCATGGCTTGAGGTGGCCCAGAGAGCCTTGAGTTCCCGACTCGCTCAGACGTTGTTTTATCACCAGACAGGAGAGACCAGATGTTGACCGTTAAACCCCTCAGTGGACAAGTTGCCTTCGTACAAGGTGGTTCGCGCGGCATCGGCGCCGCCATTGTAAAACGCCTCGCTCGCGACGGTGCCGCCGTGGCCTTCACCTACGTTTCCTCGACCAGCAAGGCAGAGGAGATAGTCGCGACCATCACAGCCGCTGGCGGCAAAGCGCTGGCCATCCGGGCCGACAGCGCAGATGCCGTGGCCGTTCAGCACGCCATCCGCCAAACCGTCACTACCTTTGGTCGACTGGACATCCTGGTCAACAACGCCGGGGTGCTGGTATGGGGCAACATTGAAGAGCTGACCCTGGACGATCTCGATCGCACCCTGGCGGTCAACATCCGCAGCGTGTTTGTGGCCTGCCAAGAGGCGGCCCATCATATGGGCAATGGGGGGCGCATCATCAACATCGGCAGCACCAACGCTGACCGCATCCCCATGGCGGGTGGTTCAGTCTACGCCATGAGCAAATCGGCACTGGTCGGCTTGACCAAAGGCATGGCACGGGATCTGGGCCCACGGGGCATCACGGTGAACAACGTGCAGCCAGGCCCGGTCGATACCGATATGAACCCGGCTGACGGGGAATCTGCGGCGCAGCTCAAGGGGATGATAGCGCTGGCCCGTTACGGCAAGGATGAGGAGATCGCCAGCTTCGTCGCCTATCTGGCAGGGCCCGAAGCGGGCTATATCACCGGCGCCAGCCTGACTATTGATGGCGGTTTCTCTGCCTGACCCTTGGTTTTTGGCTACACAAAAAAGCCCCTGCGCTTGCCGGGGCTTGATAACAGGACAAGTTGCGGCGGCACAGGTCGCTATGCGGCCACAGTGGCAAGGCGGATTCAGGCTGGCTCAAGCCGCCCCTCGACTGGCGAGGCCTCCTGCGCCAGCAGCTCCTCGCAAAACTGGCGCAACGGCATCGGGCGGGCAAACAGGTAGCCCTGCAGATAATCGACCCCCTTGGCCCTGAGGTAGTCAGCCTGACGTTCGGTCTCCACCCCTTCCGCCACCAGCGCCAGTCCGAGTCGGGTGGCCAGGTCGATCACGTTGTCCACGATATGTTCCGAGAGCGACTCGGTACCGATGCGGGCGATAAAGGATTTGTCGATCTTGAGGTAATCCACATGAAACTGCTGCAAGTAAGCCAGGCTGGAGTGGCCGGTGCCGAAGTCGTCGATGGCGAGTTTGACCCCCATCTCGTCCAGCTGGCGAAACAGGGAGAGCGTCTGGGGATCGGACATCAGCAGCTCCCGCTCGGTCAGCTCCAGCACCAGAACTACCTTGCCCGGCGCAAAGTGGCCGAGGAAGTTGCGGCACTCGGCCAGCAGGGCAAAATCGTGGCAATGGGCCGCGCTGATGTTGAAGCTGATATGAAAGCCATCGGGCAACTGCGCCTGAATCCGATTCAACCGTGTAGCTACCAGCTTCATGATATGGGTGGTCATGGGGACGATCAGTCCCGACTCTTCCGCTTGCGGGATAAAGAGGTCGGGCCGGATCACCCCTTCATTGGCATGTTGCCAGCGCATCAGCACCTCTGCCCCCATCATCTTGCCATCGTGGCTGGCAATCTGCGGCTGCAGATAGGGAACAAACTCCTTGGCTCGCAAGGCGCGTCGCAGCTCATCCGTTGGCGAACCGGGGCGCCCCAGCACCCACCATACCAGCCAGGCCAGCAGCGTAGAGGTTGCGGCCAGCCACAGCAACGCCTGATGCCTGGCGTCCCACAGCGACTTCCAGTAGACCGGCATGGCATAACCGGCGTGAATGGTGAAAGGATAATGGGATGAGCCGAGGGCGAGACTGGTTCTGCGATGCAGGGTGGGCGCTTCATTGAGATAGCGACCCGACGCGTCGAGCCAGGCTGACCCCACCTGCAGATAGAGGGCGCTGGACTTGCCACTCAGAGAGAGCATGAAGCTGAGCTGGGTGCTGTCGATGGCGCTCAATGCAGCATTCCTGCCCTGTTCGGTTCGCACCACTATCAACGGGTGATTCTGCCGCACCCGATTGCCACTCATCAGCAACAGCTTGTTGCCGGTATAGATCGACCTGTCATCGGCATCACTCACAGCGCCGAACAGGGAGGTACAGCTGATGATGCCGTCGCGCACCAGATTGACCGAACGCAGAAAGGGCTCGATGGCCACCTTTTTGCGCAATACCAGCAGGTTCTCGTCACAGGGCGCATTGACCAGTGGCAATACCGAGCGATTGGCCTGCTCCGCATGATCCAGCATCGCCTCCAGCAGGGTTCTGGCCTTGTGGGCCGAGGCACTGGAGTCCGCTTTCAGATCCTGCATATAGTTGCTGTGGATGATCCAGCCGCCCGCCAGCAGTGGCAGGACGAAGACCAGCAAGGCGCCGCCGAAGCGTAACCGGGTTCGGGAAAGATCGATCCTGAACAAAAACATAAAGAACCACGCCGCAATTCGTCGGGCCAGCCCGCACAAGCCAAAGAGAAAAGAAGTCATCTCACACCGATAGCGGAGCACTATTTCTTCGCGACCGGTCATAACCAGACAACATAACGCAAAGCGTTTATAAAACGAACTATAAGGTGTACTCAGGGATGATTCATGCAGCAAACAGCCCCGAACGGATCAATTCCACCTCAAACCCCTTCTCATCCTGCAATTCCTTCTCCCAATAGCCCCTTGTGAAGAGATTAACTACAGGCCAGAGCGGTTAACCCTGATAGTTTAAAATAATGTTGGAAGAGCCCTTCCCTGTCTCTTGATCAGATCTTGATCCCCTGCGCCATCAGATCCTTGGCGGCAAGAAAGCCATCCAGTTTACTTTGCAG
>NZ_JAPDCD010000043.1:0-47021 GCF_027705695.1 Aeromonas sp. QDB62
GAAACCAATCAACAGGTTTCGGATTTTTACACATCAGGAGGATCGGTCAATGGATCCTTAACTGATCGGCATTAGGGGCAGCAGGGGGCTTTTCTGTTCGTGCTGGGAGGAACATCACATTTTTCTCGTTTATCCCGGGCAACTCCGTTAGACTGCGCCTCTATTCTTTCCCCTTTGCTCTGCTCCCCGGGGAAATCGTTGTTTTCTCAATAGGCCCAGATCTTGTGAGATGGCATCGGCTCAGCAGAGGAGCCCCACCACAAATCCCCGGCGCCACTATCCCTAGCAGGTAACTATGAGTTTTACTTCCCTCGGTCTGGCCGAACCCTTGTTGCGTGCCGTTGCCGAACAAGGCTACGACACCCCGTCTCCCATTCAGCAGCAAGCGATCCCCGCCGTTCTGGCTGGCCGCGATCTGATGGCGGCGGCCCAAACAGGGACCGGCAAGACCGCAGGCTTTACCCTGCCGATGCTGCAACGTCTGATGGAGAGCAAGCGCAAGGTTTCTCCGAACCGCATTCGTGCGCTGGTGCTGACCCCGACTCGCGAGCTGGCCGCCCAGGTGGGCGAGAGCGTGCGTAACTACGGCAAACACCTGCCGATGCGCAGCCACGTCGTGTTCGGCGGCGTCAGCATCAATCCGCAGATGATGGCGACTCGCCGTGGTCTGGACGTGCTGGTGGCCTGTCCCGGCCGCCTGATGGACCTCTACAACCAGAATGCCGTCAAGTTTGACGAAGTGGAGATCCTGGTACTGGACGAAGCGGACCGCATGCTTGACATGGGCTTTATCCGCGACATCCGCAAGATCCTGGCCCTGATGCCGAAGAAGCGCCAGAACCTGCTGTTCTCCGCGACCTTCGCCGACGAGATCCGCGAGCTGGCTACCGGTCTGCTGGATAATCCGGCGGTGATCGAAGTCGCCCCGCGCAACAGCACCGCCGAGCGTATCGAGCAGCTGGTTCACCCGTGCGACAAGGCCAACAAGATTGGCCTGCTGAGCCATCTGGTCACCAGCAACAACTGGCAGCAGGTACTGGTGTTCACCCGTACCAAGCACATGGCCAACCGCGTTGCCGAGACCCTCGACAAGAACGGCGTCAGCGCCGCCGCCATCCACGGCAACAAGAGTCAGGGTGCCCGTACCCGCGCACTGGCCGGTTTCAAGGATGGTAGCGTCAAGGTGCTGGTGGCGACCGACATCGCCGCCCGTGGTCTGGACATCGACAAGCTGCCGCAAGTGGTCAACTTCGAGTTGCCCAACGTGGCAGAAGATTACGTGCACCGTATCGGTCGTACCGGCCGTGCCGGTGCTGCCGGTCACGCCATCTCCCTGGTTGCTGCCGATGAAGGGAAGCTTATCAAGGCGATCGAGCGTCTGACCAAGCAGAACATTCCGTGCGAGCAGGTGGCCGGTTTTGAAGCCTCCCGCGAGACCCTGGACAACATCGCCCGTGGTATCGGCGCGCCGCTGCGCAAAGAGCCTCGTGATCCGAGCGAGCAGCGCCGCACCCCGCCGCGCCCGCAAGGTCAAGGCCAGCGTCAGGGTGCCGGTCGTTCTGCCTCTAATGGCAATGCAGGTGGCGCGCGTACCGGTAACGGTGGCAAGCCCAAGCCGCAAGGTGGTCAGCGTCCGGCTGATGGTGCTGGCAAACCGGCTCAGGCCCGTCGCCCCCGTCGCGCTACCCACAACCAGTAAGCGGCTCGGGAGTTTGGCTCCCCAGCTTTACGGTTGACTGAAAAAGCCCTGCCAATCTGGCAGGGCTTTTCTATTTCCTGTAGACAGGGTTTTGGTGGGACAGCGTAGCCTGCCGGCAAAACGTCAGGGGAGCAGCGCCGTGATCAGGATATGGGCCGCGCTCATCAGGATCACCGCGAAGGTCAGCCCCATTCCTGCGACTCGATAACGGAAGTTCTCCGGCGTGCGGCTCATGCCAAATGCATGGCAGAGGCGGCCAAGCAGCAAGGCGCTCCCCAGCAGATGGATAAGCCAGGGGGTCTGGTTGCCGGTTTCGACGAAATAGATCAGCAGCAGGGCGAGGGGGACATACTCGGCAAAGTTGGCGTGTACCCGCATGGCCCGCAGCATGGCGGGATCATCGCCATGGCCCAGCGCCACCTTGCGACTATGGCGGGTGCGAATGGTACGAATACTCAGCAACACAAAAAGCAGCGCGAGCAGGGCCGCGTAAACAGGCAGTATGGTCATGATATCTGGCTCCCGGTGTGATGATGTCGAGTCGCTTGTGACTTGATTTATATTGCTTGGCGTCTCAATGGTTTGCCTCTGAGGGTAGCAGTCATCTGTACCATATTGACCCGTCATATCGCGATGTTGCGAACGTTAAATCGACCTTAATAGCAAAAGCCCCACCAATATCCATTGGCGGGGCTTTTGCTATTAAGAGAATTGAATCTCGGCAAGGATTAGAGCGCTGGCAGCATTCCGAGGCTGACACTGACCTGTACGCCGACGATCAGCACCCCCATGGCGGCGGCCAGTCCCAGCGCCACTACGCCACCCGGGGCGCGGTAGTGGTGGGCTGGCGCCTGTTTGCGGCTCTGCCACACCAGCGCCACCGGCAACAGTACCGCGAGGATTGCCAGCGCAATGGCGGCGTAGCCGAGCGCCATGATAAAGCCCTGCGGGAAGTAGAGGGCAAACAGCAGGGGCGGCACAAAGGTGATCAGGCCAGTCTGGCTGCGGCCCTGCCAGTTATCCTTGCGATGGGTCGCCTTGGCCATAAAGTCGAACAGCCCCAGCGTCACCCCGAGGAAGGAGGTGGCGAGCGCCAGATCGGCAAACAGGTGCATCGCCTGATTAAACGCAGGCCAGCTTACCAGCTTGCCGACGTTGGCCAGCAGGCTGTCCAGCGCGCCACCGGTTTGCAGCAGGGCTTGCTGGCCGAGCAGACCGAGGATCGCCACCTGCCACAGCACGTAGAGGATCAGCGGCAGGGCAGAGCCCCAGACAAAGACCCGGCGCAGTTGCTTGGGGCAGTCACCGAGGTAGAGCATCACGCTCGGAATGGAGCCGTGAAAGCCGAACGAGGTGAAGATGACCGGCAGGCCCGCCAGCAACAAGCCCTGACCCAGCGGCATCGAGAGCAGATGTTGCCCCTCGGCGCGCGGCAGCAGCAGTGCCAGCACCGCCACCATGATCACCAGCTTGACGGTGAACATCAGCCGGTTGAGGTAATCCACCGAGCGGGTACCGACGCAGACCATGCCGCCAAACAGCAGGGTAAAGGCCCAGGCAGCCTGTTCCTGGGTCAGGGTCATGCCCGCATCTGCCAGCGCCTGTGCCAACAGGCTGCTGCCGCCGCTGATGTAGGCGGAGGCGAGCGAGTAGAACAACATCAGGATACAGAAGGAGGCAATGCGCTTGCCCCAGGGGCCGAGCAGATGATCCGCCAGCTGGTGCAGGTACCACTTGCCGGTGTTGAGGCTCGCTTCTACTTGCAGCATGGCAGTGAAGGCCATCAGGGCCCAGAGGCCGACCATCAGCATCAGGGTGGCGGGGCCGCCGAGGGAAGAGGAGGCCAGCGGCAGGGCCAGCATGCCGGCGCCTATAGTGGTGCCGGCGATCAACAGGGTACAACCCAGGGTTTTGGTATTCATGTTATCCATCCGAACGTAGCGGTGTCAGTGCAGACAGGTGGTGTCAGCAGTGACGTCAACAAGAGGGGTCAATTGGCGTTATCAGCAGGCGCCTCCGGGGATAAGGCCGGAGGCTGGCAATATCGGAACTGGAACATCTGTACCTAAAACCTGTCACTTGTAAAATATGGTTGCCACGTTAGCGGATCGAAATAGCGGAAACAACCCCTTTTATACGGATCTTGTGCTGGCTTGTGGCAATAAGTGGAAATAAATGATGACAGTGGTGGCTAATTGCAGAAAAAAGCACCGAAAAAACGACTGGCAAGGGGGCTCATAGATACAGACAAGCCAAGTAGCAGCAGCACAGATAGGGGCGCGGGGAGGGCCTTGTATTGATGTTGGCGTGGCGTTGAGGGGCAAAAGGGGTGTGGAGACCGGCTGTTTAGTCGGTCAGACATGCAGAGAAAGCAGAGCGTGCGGGCAGGGTTGTGGGGAGAAGCAATAAGGCTGCCGATGCTGGCAGCCTTATTGTCATCTGTTCTCTTTGCCCACCCATTGCCAGCAAACCTGATCTGCTACGGAGCGGGTTAGCGGCGGCGCTTGAGGGTGCGGCTTACATAGTGCAGCCCGCTTTGGTATTCGCCGTTCACCGCCTTGAGCGCCAGCTCCAGCGCCTGGCTCGCCAGTGCATCGTGCTGCTGGGGCAGGGAGTTGATGCCAAAGGGGAGAAAATCGAGCAGCCGATCGTCCCCGAAGGTGGCCATGGCAAGCTGGCTCATATCGGTCTCTTGTTCCAATAGATAGTCCAGCACTCCCTCCATCAGGATATAGGAAGTGGTGATCAGTGCCTCGGGCAACTGGCCCAGCTGCTGGTGCAGATCTTTGATCAGGCGATACCCCTCAAGGCGGGAGAAGTGATCCCCCTCGCACAGGTGGCGAGCCGCGCTGTGACTGGCGACCGCCTGCTCGAAACCGACTTTGCGCTCCTGGCTGATCGTGAGTGCTGGCAGCGCGGTGATCAAGGCGATATGGCGTAAGGTAGGGGTGAGCAGGGAGCTGGTGAGATCAAAGCTCGCCTTCTCGTTTTCACTGGCGACGGTGACGAACTGGTCGGCGGCCATGGCACGGTCGATGGCGAGGATCTGGCTGCCTTGTGCCTGCAATTTGCCGTAGAAGGGGTCATCGGGGGGCAGACAGCTGGCCACCAGCAGGGCGTCCACATGTCGGCTCACCAGCATCTGAGCCAACTCTTTTTCGGTGGCGGGATCATCTTCCGAGCAGACGATAAGCAGCTGATAACCCTGCGACCGCGCCCCCTGTTCCAGCCGTTTGGCCAGCTTGGCGTAACTGGCGTTTTCAAGGTCGGGCAGGATAAAGCCCAGAGTCTTGGTCTGGCCGCCACGCAGGGAGGCGGCGCGGCTGTCCGGCTGGTAGTTGTGGGCGGTGACCACTGCCATCACCTTGTCACGGGTAGCCTGGCTGATGCGGTATTGGTCGGCCTTGCCATTGATCACATAGCTTGCCGTGGTGCGCGAGACACCGGCGAGGGCGGCGATTTCATCCAGTTTCATCATATTGGCTCTGTTTGAGTTGCAAGGCCCACGGTCACTGCCGGGTGAGGGCACCGAAAAGTGTGCGCGGGATCATATCATTGAAAAGCACTCTTTGTGGGTACTTGATCAATTCGCTGAAACGATTCAGTCTGAGTGTAGGTGAAACGATTCAGCCTGTCAGCAACGAAGAGACCCAGTGGCCTGAAAATCAGGCACCGATCACAGACAACCGCGATCGGGTCTATTGTCAGCTGGCGAGTTACTCGAATGTTCAATTGTGATCTACCGGTACGGCCGGAACCTGATGGAGAGTCTCTATGTTGAAGTTGGCGCGAGAGCAGATCTTGCTGGGGCAGACGGCGGTGACCAAGTCGGACGCCATTGCCCTGCTGGCAGGCAAACTGACCGAAGCCGGTCTGGTGGAAGCGGGCTATGTGGATGGGATGCTGGCCCGCGAGGCGCAACATGCCACCTATCTTGGCAGCGGCATCGCCATTCCTCACGGCACCACCGACACCCGCCATCTGGTGAAGAGCACCGGCGTCATGGTGGCCCAGTTCCCCAACGGTATCGAGTGGGATGAGGGGCAGATTGCCTACGTCGCGATCGGGATTGCCGCCAAGTCCGATGAGCATCTGGGCATTTTGCGCCAGCTCACCCATGTGCTGGGTGACGAGCAGGCGGCCGCGCAATTGAAAGAGGCTACCGATACCGACACCATCATCAACATCCTGACCGGTGCCACTGCCGCCAAAGAGGTGCAATACCTGACCCTGGCTGACTTCCCGGCCGATGATCGCGACCAGCTGCTGCTGGGTGCGGCCGCCCGCGCCAAGTCTGCTGGCTGGGGGGATGCCGCCATGGTGACGGCGCTGCTGGCAAGCGATCCCGCCTATCTGGGCGAGGGAGTCTGGCTGGCCCGTGCGCAAGCGGCCCAGACCGGTTGGGTGCTGGCCACCCCGAGCAGTGAACTGCTCGCTGGTGATCTGCCGGTCAGCGCCCTGCTGCTGCTGTGCGCCGCAGATAGCAGCCATCTGCCGCAACTGGAGAATCTGGCCAAACTGGCAGCGGCCGGTCAACTTGCCACGCTGGCGGGTAGCGACGCTCTGGCCATGCTGCAAGCGGGCCCCGCGAGCGGCCTCAGTGAAACCTTCACTATCATCAACCCCCACGGCCTGCACGCCCGTCCGGGCGCCATGCTGGTCAAGGTGGCCAAAGAGTTTGAATCCGACATCCGGGTTGCCAATCTGGATGGCAGCGGCGAAGCGGTCTCCGCCAAGAGCCTGATGAAGGTGATCGGCCTTGGCGTCAAGTGCGGTCACCGTCTGGCGTTTCGCGCCGAAGGAGCGGATGCCGAAGCCGCCCTCAAGGGGATCGGTGAGGCCATCGCCGCCGGCCTGGGCGAGGGGGCTCATTGATGAAGATTGTCACCATTACCCTCAACCCTGCCCTTGATCTCACCACCCGTCTCGAGGCGATGAGCCTGGGCGAGGTCAATCTGGTGGGCGAGGCCAACCTGCGTGCGGCGGGCAAGGGGATCAACGTCGCCATGGTGCTCAAAGATCTGGGCCGCGAGGTGGGTGTGACCGGCTGGCTTGGCGCTGACAATGAACAGAGTTTTGTCTCCCTGTTTGCAGATCGAGCGCTGGATGATCATTTTGTGCGCGTGGCAGGCAGCACCCGCATCAACGTCAAGATCTCCGAGCAGTCCGGTCGGGTCACCGATCTCAATCTGCCGGGGCTCACTATCCATGAAGGGGAAGTGAGCGCCCTTGAGCAGGCCATCGATGAGCTGGCAGCGCAGGCGGAGTGGTTCGTGCTGGCGGGCAGTCTGCCCAAAGGGGTGGCCCCCGATTACTGCGCCCAACTTATTCGCCTGCTCAAGGCCAAGGGCAAGCAGGTGATCTTCGATTGCAGCGGCGCGGCGTTAAGCGAAGGGATCAAGGCGGCGCCGACCCTGGTCAAACCTAATCTGGAAGAGCTGAGCCAGTGGGCGGGCCGCCCCATCAAGACCCTGAGCGAGCAGGCCGAGTGTGCCCGCGCGCTGCAGGCAAGCGGCATCCCCAACGTGGTGATCTCCAACGGCGCCGATGGCCTCATCTGGTTTGCCCCGGATGCCGTCTGGCAGGCGATTCCGCCGCGGATGCAGGTGGTCAGCACGGTCGGTGCTGGCGACTCCCTGGTCGCCGGTCTCGCCCATGGTCTGAGCCTTGGCTGGGCGCCGGAGCAGACCCTGCGGCTGGCCACCGCCGTCTCGGCCTTGGCGGTCAGTCAGGTGGCGGTCGGTTTTAGCGATATCAGTGTGCTCAACCCCTTACTTGAACAGGTGCGCGTACAGCCTCTGGATGAGCTGGCACCGGTTCAATGCAATACCCCCTCAATGGAAAACTCAGGAGATGCCCAATGAAAGCAATCTTGGTTACGGCTTGCCCTGCGGGCATTGCCACCAGCTTTCTCGCTGCAAAACGGATAGAACAGCAGGCCAAACTGGCTGGCTGGGAACTCACCCTCGACGTCGGCTCCAGCGTGCAACCGCGCCAGATCCCCTCAAAAGAGCAGATTGCCGCCGCCGATCTGGTGCTGGTTGTCGCCAGCGCCCCAGTGGATCTCGCTGCCTATGATGGCAAGCGGGTCTATCAGGGCAGCATGGATCTCGCACTGCAAGATCCGGCTGCCTTGCTGGAAGCCGCAACCAGCGGTGCCAGCGTCTATCGTCATCAAGCCGCTCCCGCAGCAGCTAAACCCGCCGCCGCTGGCAAGCGCATCGTCGCAGTCACCGCATGCCCGACCGGTGTGGCTCACACCTTTATGTCGGCGGAAGCGCTCGAGACCATGGCCAAGCAGCTGGGTCATCAGATCCGCGTCGAGACCCAAGGCTCGGTCGGTGCCCAGAATGCCCTGACTGCCGAAGAGATTGCATCTGCCGATCTGGTGTTCCTCGCCACCGATATCGAAGTGGACATGGCCCGTTTCGATGGCAAGCAGGTCTATCGCACCAGCACGGGCGCTGCGCTCAAGAAAACTCGCGCCGAGCTCGACAAGGCGTGGAACGAGGCAAAACTGTATCGCCACAGTGGCGGCAGCCAGCCCAAGAAAGAAGAGAAGGCTGGCCCCTACAAGCATTTGCTGACCGGTGTCTCCTTTATGCTGCCGATGGTGGTGGCGGGTGGTCTTATCATCGCGCTCTCGTTTGTGTTCGGTATCGAAGCGTTCAAGGTGGAAGGCACCCTGGCCGCCGCCCTGATGAAGATCGGTGGTGGCTCCGCTTTTGCCCTGATGATCCCGGTGCTGGCCGGTTACATTGCCTACTCCATCGCTGACCGTCCGGGTCTCGCCCCCGGCATGATCGGCGGTATGCTGGCAAGCTCGCTGGGCGCCGGTTTTCTTGGCGGTATCGTGGCCGGTTTCCTGGCCGGTTACAGCGCCAAGTACCTGAGCGACAAGGTGCGCCTGCCGACCACCCTGGAAGCGCTCAAGCCGATCCTTATCATTCCGTTGGTGGCCAGCCTCTTTACCGGTCTGGTGATGATCTACGTGGTGGGTGGTCCGGTGGCTGGCATCATGAATGCCATGACCGAGTTCCTCAACAACATGGGCTCTGCCAACGCCGTGCTGCTTGGTGTCATCATCGGCGCCATGATGTGCTTCGACATGGGCGGCCCGGTCAACAAGGCGGCTTACGCCTTCGGTGTCGGCCTGCTGGCCTCCAAAACCTACGCCCCGATGGCAGCGGTGATGGCCGCCGGTATGGTGCCGGCACTGGGGATGGGGATCGCCACCTTCCTGGCCCGTACCAAGTTCATCAAGGCGGAGCAGGAAGCGGGCAAGGCCTCCTTCGTACTGGGTCTGTGCTTTATCTCCGAGGGGGCCATTCCGTTTGCAGCCAAGGATCCGATGCGGGTCATCCCGGCCTGCATGGTGGGCGGCGCCCTGACCGGTGCGCTCTCCATGCTGTTTGGCTGCGAGCTGATGGCGCCCCACGGCGGTCTGTTCGTGCTCTTTATCCCGCACGCCATCAGCAACGTCATGATGTATATCGTGGCCATTGCCGCAGGCTCGCTGCTGACCGGTGTCTCCTACGCCATGCTCAAGCGCGGTGAAGTGCAGGCCAAGCTGGCGGCAGCCTGAGTGGTGTAGCGTAAGTAAATGCAATCAATAACAAAGCGGCCTTCGGGCCGCTTTTGGTTTCGTGTGGGGACGTTTTTCATGATGGTCGTAAACAGGTAAGGAAGGAGCTTAAAAATCCCAACCCGCTTGATCCGGTTGCTCGGTTTGTGTCCCTTCCTGTGCCTTGCGGCGAGCGGCGTCGACCCGGGCTTTGCGGTTGCGGCACAGGCGCATCACCTCCTGCTGCTCGGCAGGGGTCATGGTGAGCCAGTTGAAACGCTCCTCGCGATTGCGCAGGCACCCCTTGCAGTAGCCCTTGTTGTTCACTTCGCAGACCCCGATGCAGGGGCTCTGCAGCGGGAAGATTTCGAGCTGTTCCATCCATCACCTCGCACATCCTGTCACCTTGTTATAACCCAGTGGATCCCCTTTGGAGAAATCCTGCTTCAAGTGATTGATGTCGTTTGCTTTCCCCCTGCAAATTTGGCATCTTCCCCGCCGAGCATGGCTCTTGGCGTTATATGAGGACATATGAACAAACACGCGTACTGGCTGACCGCCGCAGTGCTGGGACTGGCCGGTTGTGCGGGCAACTCTGATAAAGCAGATGTGCCCAAAAAACAGACCGACAACAGATGCTTTCTTAACTGCGAGGTGCCGGAAAATCTGGGCAAGCAGTATCTGGACGGGACCCTGCCAGAGGATTTGGTGAGGGTGGAGCGAGTCAATAGTCGTGCGCGTGCCGACTACAGCAAGTTTGGCCCGCAAAGCCGACTGGTATTGCAGCGCTCCGGCAAGATGACCCGCCGTTATGGCGAGCTCTATCACCAGCTCTCCCGTTGGGTTGCCAATGGCGGCAATCCTGCCGACATCACCCGTTACGGCATCAGCCTGGCCCAGCTGGGCGGCGCCGATCGCATGGGCAACGTGCTGTTTACCGGTTACTACTCGCCGGTGCTGGAGGTGCGTCACCGTCCGGATGCCAAGTACAAGTATCCCATTTATGCCATGCCCAAATGTGGCGGCAGCTGTCCGACCCGCGCCCAGATCCATCAGGGGGCGCTGGCCAACCGCGGGCTGGAGCTGGGCTACAGCAAGTCTCTTATCGACAACTTCCTGATGGATGTGCAGGGCTCCGGCTTTGTCCACTATGGCGATGACGATCGACTGCAATATCTGGGCTACAGCGGCAAGAACGGTCACGGTTACGTCAGTATCGGCCGGGTGCTTATTGATCGCGGTGAAGTGCCTAAAGAGCAGATGTCGATGAAGGCCATCAAGGAGTGGGCCAATAGTCAGCCGGAGGAGAGCGTCAAGGAGCTGGTGGAGCAGAACCCCTCCTATGTCTTCTTCGAACGTCGGCCCACCAATGACGTGATCGGCGCGGCCGGTATCCCGCTGCTGCCGCTGGCGGCTGTTGCCGCCGACAAGACCCTATTGCCGATGGGCACGCCGATCCTCGCCGAAGTCCCCTTGCTCGATAAAGAGGGCAACTGGACCGGCAAGCACCAGCTGCGGCTGTTGATTGCGCTGGATGTGGGCGGGGCGGTGAAGAAGGGTCACCTCGATCTCTACCACGGCATGGGCGAGAAGGCCGGTGTCGCGGCGGGTCACTACAAGCACTTTGGCCGTGTCTGGAAGCTGGGCCTGCACCACGGGCCGACTGCCGCCCCCTGGTTGTAATCCTCTGAGGGGCCGGGCGTCTGTAATCGGGCGCCCGAGCAAAGATGAAGAGACAAAAAAGCCGCCGGATTGCTCCGGCGGCTTTCTATTTTGTGCGAGTTGCAAGCCTGTGGCAGCGTCAGCTCTTTTGGATATCCAGCCGGATGGTGCCGACCGGCTTGCAGCAGCAGGGCAGGCACTCCCCCTGGGCGACAAATGCCAGTGGCACCGCAGGATAGTGTACTTGGCCAGCCAGCAGCGGAGTGCGGCAGGCGCCGCAATAGCCGCTGCGGCACTGGAACTCGACCCGATGGCCATGGCGCTCCAGGGTTTCCAGCACGCTTTCGCCGGGATGGGCGTGCAGCACGGCACCATCCCGGGTATGTACCCGTGGTGCCACGATCGCCTGCTGTTCGGTAGGCGCGTGCGGGGCAGGGGTCAGCGTGTTGGTGGCATCACTCAAAGCTCGAAATCACCCAGGTCGTCAGCATTCACTTCGCTGTCGATCTGACCGACCAGATAGGAGCTTACCTCTACCTCTTGCGGGGCGACCTGTACGTTGTCGGATGACAGCCAGGTGTTGATCCAGGGGATCGGGTTCTGCTTGGTACCGGCAAAGGCTGGCTGCAGGCCGACCGCGCTCATGCGCAGGTTGGTGATGTACTCCACGTACTGGCAGAGGATGTCCTTGTTCAGGCCGATCATGGAGCCGTCCCGGAACAGGTACTCGGCCCACTCTTTCTCCTGAATGGCTGCTTCCTTGAAGATCTCGAAGCAGGCTTGTTCGCACTCGGCGGCGATCTCGGTCATCTCGGGGTCATCCTGACCGGTGCGCATCAGGTTCAGCATGTGCTGCGTCCCGGTCAGATGAAGTGCTTCGTCACGGGCGATCATCTTGATGATCTTGGCGTTGCCTTCCATCAGTTCGCGCTCGGCGAAGGCAAACGAACAGGCGAAGCTGACGTAGAAGCGGATCGCTTCCAGCGCGTTGACGCTCATCAGGCACAGATAAAGCTTCTTCTTCAGCCCGCGCAATGTGATGGTTACTTCGCGGCCTGCAACAGTATGGGTCCCTTCACCGTGCAGGTTGTAGAGCGCGGTCGACTCGATCAGATCGTCGTAGTAGTGGCTGATGGAGCCAGCGCGCTTGAGGATCTGCTCGTTAGTCACGATATCGTCGAACACCTGGGCCGGTGAGTTGACGATATTGCGGATGATGTGGGTGTAGGAGCGAGAGTGGATGGTCTCGGAGAAGGCCCAGGTCTCAATCCAGGTTTCCAGCTCCGGAATGGAGACCAGCGGCAGCAGGGCGACGTTCGGGCTGCGGCCCTGGATGGAGTCCAGCAGGGTCTGGTACTTCAGGTTGGAGATGAAGATGTGCTGCTCGTGCGGCGGCAGGGCCTGATAGTCGATGCGATCGTGGGAGACATCCACCTCTTCCGGGCGCCAGAAGAAGGAGAGCTGCTTCTCGATCAGGCGCTCGAACACTTCGTGCTTTTGTTGATCATAACGGGCTACGTTGACCGATTGGCCAAAAAACATCGGCTCTTTGAGCTGGTCGTTTTGGGTTTGGCAGAAAGTTGAATAGGCCATGGTTACCAGAATATGTGAATAGAGAAAACAGGAGAGCGGGAGCTTCATGCTCCCGCCCGGTTATCAGATCTTGCCGTGACTTAGATTTTGCAAGCCCCGCCAGCGCAACCGTCATCTTGCAGATCGGTCTGGGCATCGTCTGCACCATCACGGGTGTTGTGATAGTACAGGGTCTTGAGGCCGTATTTGTAGGCGGTCAGCAAGTCCTTCAGCAGCTGTTTCATCGGCACCTTGTTGCCTTCGAAACGGGCCGGATCGTAGTTGGTGTTGGCAGAAATAGCCTGATCCACAAACTTCTGCATGATACCGACCAGCTGCAGGTAGCCGTCAACGCTCGGTTGCTTCCAGAGCAATTCGTATTGATCTCTCAGGCGATCATACTCGGGCACCACCTGTTTGAGAATGCCGTCTTTGGAGGCCTTGACCGAGACCAGGCCGCGCGGCGGCTCGATGCCGTTGGTGGCGTTGGAGATCTGGCTGGAGGTCTCGCTCGGCATCAGGGCGGTCAGGGTGGAGTTGCGCAAGCCCACGGACTTGATATCGGAACGCAGGCTTTCCCAATCCAGATGCAGCGGCTCATTGCACAGTACATCCAGATCCTTTTTATAGGTATCGATGGGCAAAATGCCCTGAGCGTAAGTGGTCTCGCCAAACAGCGGGCAGGGGCCGAACTCGCGAGCCAGCTGCACGGAGGCTTTCAGCAGGTAGTACTGAATGGCCTCGAAGGTGCGGTGAGTCAGCGCCAGGCCGGAGCCGTCAGAGTAACGGGCACCGTTTTTGGCCAGGTAGTAGGCGTAGTTGATGACGCCGATCCCCAGGGTGCGACGACCCATGCTGCCCTTCTTGGCGGCGGCAATCGGGTAGTCCTGATAGTCGAGCAGGGCATCGAGGGCTCGCACGGCCAGATCGGCCATCTCTTCCAGATCTTCCAGCTTCTCGATGGCACCGAGGTTGAAGGCGGAGAGGGTGCACAGGGCGATTTCGCCGCTCTCGTCGTCGATGTTGTTGAGCGGCTTGGTCGGCAGCGCAATCTCGAGGCAGAGGTTGGACTGGCGCACCGGCGCGACGCTCGGGTCGAACGGGCTGTGGGTGTTGCAGTGATCGACGTTCTGGATGTAGATGCGACCGGTACCGGCACGCTCCTGCATCATCAGGGAGAAGAGATCCACCGCCTTGAGGGTTTTCTTGCGAATAGCGGGATCCTGCTCGTACTTGACGTAGAGCGCTTCGAACTTGTCCTGATCGGCGAAGAAGGCATCGTACAGACCCGGCGCATCGGACGGGGAGAACAATGTGATGTCACCGCCCTTGATGAGGCGCTGGTACATCAGCTTGTTGATCTGCACGCCGTAGTCCATGTGACGAACCCGGTTCTCTTCCACGCCGCGGTTGTTCTTCAGCACCAGCAGGCTTTCCACTTCGGTGTGCCACAGCGGGTAGAACAGGGTCGCGGCACCGCCGCGCACGCCGCCCTGGGAGCAGCACTTCACCGCAGTCTGGAAGTATTTGTAGAAGGGGATGCAACCGGTGTGGAACGCTTCGCCACCACGGATGGGGCTGCCCAGACCGCGGATGCGACCGGCGTTGATGCCGATACCGGCGCGCTGGGAAACATAACGCACGATGGAGCTGGCGGTGGCGTTGATGGAGTCCAGGCTGTCATCGCACTCGATCAGCACGCAGGAGCTGAACTGACGGGTCGGTGTGCGCACGCCGCTCATGATCGGGGTCGGCAGCGAGATCTTGAAGGTCGAGACCGCATCATAGAAGCGCTTGATGTAGTCCAGACGGGTATCTTTCGGATACTTGGAGAAGAGGCAGGCCGCTACCAGCATATAGAGGAACTGCGGGCTCTCGTAGATCTCGCCGGTGACGCGGTTCTGCACCAGATATTTGCCTTCCAGCTGTTTGACTGCCGCGTAGGAGAAATCCATATCGCGCCAGTGATCCAGATGGGTGTTCAGCGCTTCAAATTCGGCTTGGGTGTAGTCTTCCAGCAGGTGTTTGTCGTACTTGCCCATGTCCACCAGACGAGCCACGTGCTGGTAGAGGTGGGGCGGTTCGAACTGGCCGTAGGCCTTCTTGCGCAGGTGGAAGATGGCCAGACGGGCTGCCATGTACTGGTAGTCCGGGGTCTGCTCGGAGATGAGGTCAGCCGTCGCCTTGATGATGGTTTCGTGAATGTCGGCGGTACGGATGCCGTCATAGAACTGGATGTGGGATTTGAGCTCTACCTGGGAGACCGACACGTTGTCGAGACCCTCGGCGGCCCAGTCCAGCACGCGGTGAATTTTATCCAGATCGATGGGTTCTTTGTGTCCGTTACGCTTCGTCACAAACAAGTTCATTGGCTGATGACCTTCAGTTGATTCCCGAAAAACCATCGCACAACGGCACCACTCTGGCCCCTGCGGTGTGCGGGAGTTGGGTAGAGATTGTGCGATGAATCACAAGATGTAGTGTTATTTTAAGTTCGAGCTACAAGATAGTGAGGTCGGCCCGCCATTGCAATGTGTGGATAAGTGACGAGCTGTGGATAAATTGTGAGTCTTGCCCCATCAGTTAGTGACCGCTCACAGTGAGCGGGTTTTCATTCGTCCACTCCGCTAAATGCAAGTCTCACGATCGAAGATGGAAAATTTAAATAACTTTTTTTGCTTGCGAAACGGGGGGCTTTTTACTAGCAAACGGAGGCTGATTATCCCTTATGCAACAAGGGTCAAAAGCTGTCCAGTTGTCGCAGCCGCGCGGTCAGCGGGCCAAGGGCTTTACATCAGACGATGGCGGTTTGTGGCCTGACAGTTACGACAGGTTGCTTGTCAAATGGGTATCCAATAGGCGGTAAGCTGTCTTTATTATCCATGAATAGAGGCGTGATGGCGGCGCAGGTTGCGGGAGCGTAAAGGAAGAGATTCAAGGGGGCGGGGAATCTCTCTCCGCCCCGTTATTGCACGTTACACGGTCAGGCTGCGCGTCACACCTTGGCCGTCAGCTCGTAGCGCAGCCAGTGGTGCAGAGCCTGCACGGTATCGAAGTGCAGATCGGCGCCCCACGCGGCAGGATCCTCGTTATCGCTCAGATAGCCCCAGCCGGCAACGGCCGTACGCATGCCCGCATTGCGGCCCGCTTCGATGTCCCGCACATGATCCCCCACATAGAGGCAGTGAGCCGCCTCGACCCCCAGCTTCTCGCAGGCAAAATACATAGGGGCGGGGTCGGGTTTGCGTACCGGCAGGGTGTCGGCGCTGACGGTGACGCCGCAGCTGGCAAGCTGTGGCAGGGCCGCCAGCAGCGGCTCGGTGAGAAAGGCCGGCTTGTTGGTGACGATGCCCCAGGGCAGCGCTTTTTCATCCAGCCACTCGATGAGATCCACCATCCCTTCATAGGGGCGGGTACCGATGCAGAGATTGGCCGCGTAGTAGTCGAGCAGGGCATTGCGCAGACGGGTGGCACCCAACTCCTCAAGCAGTTCGTCGCCGAGGCCTGCCTTGAGCAGCCCGAGCGCTCCGTGGGAGGTGGTCTGACGAATAATGTCGTCAGAGAGCGGCGCAAAGCCTTCGCTTATCAGCACATGGTTGACGGCGGCGCCCAGATCCGGGGCCGTGTCGAGCAGGGTACCGTCCAGATCGAACAGCACGCAGCGCAGAGGCACAGGGTGAGAGGCGCTCATCAACCGTGCTCCGGGCGGACAAACTCCACCATATAGTTGACGTCAACATTCTTGCCGAGCTTGAACTGGTTGGTGAGGGGGGCGTAGTGGACGCCGCTCATGTCCCGCACCAGCAGGCCAGCCGCTTCACCCATGCGGCACAGTTCGGCCGGGGTGATGAACTTTTTGTGGTCGTGGGTCCCCTTGGGCACCATTTTCATCAGATACTCGGCCCCGAGGATCATCATCAGATAGGCCTTCGGGTTGCGGTTGATGGTGGAGACAAACACCCGGCCACCCGGGCGAACCAGGGTTGCGATGGCGCGCAGCACGGAGGCCGGGTCCGGCACATGCTCCAGCATCTCCATGCAGGTGACCACGTCATACTGGCCGGCGGCCTCCAAGGCATGAGCTTCGGCGGTGATCTGGCGATATTCGAGCTCGACACCCTGCTCCAGCGCGTGCAGGCGGGCGACCCCTAGCGGCTCCTTGCCCATGTCGATGCCGGTTACCTTGGCGCCACGGCGCGCCATGCTCTCGGAGAGGATGCCACCACCACACCCGATATCGAGCATGCGCTTGCCAAACAGACCGCCACTTTTGTCGGTGATCCAGTCAAGGCGTACCGGATTGATTTGATGCAGGGGTTTGAATTCACCTTCCATGTCCCACCAGCGGGAGGCGATGGCGTCAAACTTGGCGATTTCTGTCAGATCGACATTGGCGTCACTGTGCATTTTTCGAAGATCCTGTGGCCGGGCGCCCGGTTGTGAGTCATGGGCGCAATCTATTGTCCTGGCGGGCATTATAACGGACGGACTTTGTCACACCAGCCCGATCTGATACCCGATTTGTGGCTTAAGGTATTTGGCTCAGTGTGTTACCATGTCGCGCTGTTTAAGCCAAAGAACAACTAATTAGGGATAAGGCTTTCTATGAGCGATCTGGCCAGAGAGATCACGCCGGTCAACATCGAAGAAGAGCTCAAGAGTTCCTATCTTGATTACGCCATGAGCGTGATCGTAGGACGAGCTCTGCCGGATGTGCGTGATGGCTTGAAACCGGTTCACCGCCGCGTTCTGTTTGCAATGAACGAGTTGGGGAACGACTGGAACAAGCCCTATAAAAAATCGGCCCGTGTGGTCGGTGACGTAATCGGTAAATATCACCCGCACGGCGATATCGCTGTGTATGACACCATTGTCCGGATGGCGCAGGATTTCTCCATGCGTTACATGCTGGTCGATGGTCAGGGCAACTTCGGTTCAGTCGACGGCGACAGCGCCGCGGCCATGCGTTATACCGAAGTGCGGATGGCCCGCATCTCCCACGAGTTGCTGGCTGATCTGGACAAAGAGACCGTGGACTGGGTGCCGAACTATGACGGCACCGAGATGATCCCGGCTGTCATGCCCACCAAGGTTCCCAACCTGTTGATCAACGGCTCCTCCGGTATTGCGGTGGGCATGGCGACCAACATTCCGCCTCACAACCTCACCGAGATAGTCAATGGCTGTCTGGCGTTGATTGAGAATGGCGACCTCACCATCGATGAGTTGATGACCTATATCACCGGGCCTGATTTCCCCACCGGCGGCATCATCAACGGTCGTTCCGGCATCGTGCAGGCTTACCGCACCGGTCGTGGTTCCGTCTATGTGCGCGCCAAGGCCGAAGTGGAAGTGGACGACAAGACCAGTCGCGAGACCATCATCGTTCACGAGCTGCCTTATCAGGTGAACAAGGCGCGGTTGATCGAAAAGATCGCCGAGCTGGTCAAAGAGAAGAAAATTGAGGGCATCAGTGCCCTGCGCGATGAGTCTGATAAAGACGGCATGCGCATTGTTATCGAGATCAAACGTGGCGAGTCTGGCGAGATTGTGCTGAACAATCTCTACAAGCACACCCAGCTGCAAACCACGTTCGGCATCAACATGGTGGCGCTCGATAACAACCAGCCCAAGGTGATGAACCTTAAAGAGATCCTGGATGCGTTCCTGCTGCACCGCCGTGAAGTGGTGACTCGCCGGACCGTGTTCGAACTGCGCAAGGCGCGGGATCGGGCCCATATCCTTGAAGGTCTGGCGGTTGCGCTGGCCAACATCGATCCCATCATCGAGCTTATTCGTCACAGCGCGACGCCGGCCGATGCAAAAGCGGGCCTGGTTGCCAAGGGCTGGGAACTCGGCAACGTGGCGTCCATGCTGGAGAAAGCGGGCGACGACGCGGCGCGGCCAGAGTGGCTGGAGCCGGAGTTTGGCATTCGTGAAGGTCAATACTTCCTGACCGAACAGCAAGCCCAGGCCATCCTTGACCTGCGTCTGCACAAGCTGACCGGCCTCGAGCACGAGAAGATCCTGGAAGAGTACCAATCTCTGCTGGATCTGATCGCCGAGCTGCTGCACATCCTGGCGAGCCCGACTCGTCTGATGGAAGTGATCCGCGATGAGCTGCTGGCCGTGCGCGAGCAGTATGGCGACGAGCGTCGCACCGAGATCAGCATGTCCAGTGCCGAGATCAACATCGAAGATCTGATCACCCCGGAAGACGTGGTGGTTACCCTGTCTCACCAGGGCTATGTGAAGTATCAGCCGCTCTCCGACTACGAGGCCCAGCGCCGCGGTGGTCGTGGCAAGTCGGCCACCCGGATCAAGGAAGAGGACTTTGTGGAACGTCTGCTGGTGGCCAACACCCACGACACCATTCTGTGCTTCTCCACCCGCGGCAAGGTCTACTGGCTCAAGGTTTACCAGCTGCCGGAAGCGTCCCGTGGCGCCCGTGGTCGTCCGATCATCAACCTGCTGCCGCTGGAAGAGGGTGAGCGTATCACCGCCATCCTGCCGGTGAAGGAATATGATGCCGAGAAGTATGTGTTCTTCGCCACCGCCAACGGTACCGTGAAGAAGACCAGCCTCTCTGACTTCAGTCGTCCGCTCTCCTCCGGTATTCGTGCCATCAACCTCAAAGAGGGTGATGAGCTGATCGGGGTGGATATCACCGATGGCAGCAACGAGATCATGCTCTTCTCCGATGCGGGCAAGGTCGTTCGCTTCGCGGAAGGCAGCGGTCGCGCTGATGCCGATGTCAGCGATGACGTTGAAACCGACGACGATGCCGGCAATGACGATGATGGCAGCGACAACGGCGAAGGTACCGAAAGCAAGGGCACCTTCAAGGGCGTACGCCCGATGGGTCGTACCGCAGCCGGTGTGCGCGGCATCAAGCTGGGCGCCGGTGACAAGGTGGTTTCCCTCATCGTTCCGCGCGGAGTTGGAGCTATCCTCACTGCGACCGAGAACGGTTACGGCAAACGTACCGCACTCGACGAGTACCCGACCAAGAGCCGTGGTACCCAGGGCGTTATCTCCATCAAGGTGGATGAGCGCAATGGCAAGGTGATCGATGCGATCCAGGTCGAAGATACCGACCAGATCATGCTGATCACCAACGGCGGCACTCTGGTGCGTACCCGTGTTGCCGAGGTGAGCGTCATTGGCCGTAACACCGGCGGTGTCCGTCTGATCCGTACCGGTGAAGACGAGACCGTGGTTGGCCTGCAGCGCATCGCCGAGAGCGACGAAGACGAGAACGACGCTCTGGCCGTTGACGGTGAGGTATCTGAAGGTACCGATACCGCGACCGGCACTGATGCGGTCGATGCAGGGGAAGCGGGCGACGAGTAATCGTCTTCAGTTTACCTGAGCAACTTCTCTGATCAAAAAGAGCGACCCTGGTGGTCGCTCTTTTTATTTGTCTGCCTTTTTATGACTGCCAGATGAAAGTAGGGCAGGGTGTTGGCCTGATCACTCCTGCAGCCACATTCTGGCGCTGCGGGCGGGAATGGCGACCCGTACCCACTGGCTCTGCACGTTGACCGCGGCGCCTTGGTCGAGCACGTCCAGATAGTTGCGATACCAGTTCATCTCGAACTTGGCGGTATCGAGCCAGTACTCCTGCTCGTCGTCGCACTTGTTGATACCGACCAGCCCCTGCTTGCCCCGTTTGAACAGCACGAAGCAGTCGCCGCTGCCGACCAACTGCATCGGCTGACCCTGCACCGCATTGTGAAAGCGGATCATTCCCTTGAGATCGGCGCGCAGGTAGTAATCCTGCCAGCGCAGGCCGTCCTTGGCCTGGGTCTCGCCGTGATCCGAATAGACCAGCGGTGAGCCACCATCGCGCCCGAGCAGGTAGGCATAGGCCAGCTTCTCGTCTGTCTGGCTTAAGACCTGATAGCGGAAACCGTCGTTGGTGGGGATGTCGTGGGTCACGGCAAAGGTGACGGCGCGGCTACCCGGCAGGGCCTGACCATAGGCACCCGGATCCGCCAGCAGGTTCATGCTGCCACCGTAACTGAACGCCCCGCGCAGGGAGGCAAACAGCGGAAAGTCATAGGCACCCTGACCGCTGTTGTCGAGGTAGGGTTTGAGGAAGCGCTCGTAATCGGTGCTGCCGGCGCCCCCTGTGGTGATCACCTCGCCAAACACATGCATCCCCTGTTTGATCTCGGGGGTGAACACGGCATTGATCTGGTAATCGCTCATGTGTTTGACCGCATCGACCCGAAAGCCCTTGATCCCCATCCCCTTGAGCGCCTTGAGATAGGCCTGCTGCTGGCTCACCACCCAGTTGTTGGGATCAAGATCCGGCAGCCCCTTGTCACCCGCGCCGCCACACAAGCGCCAATACTGGACATGGCCCGGATCGCTCCAGTCGCTGATGCAGCCTTCAGGATGAAAATCGGCGGCGGCCAGCAGGTTTTGTCCCAGATCGCCAAACAGCTTCTGGCGCTCGAAATAGGTTGGGTTGGCGGCGTACTGACCAAGCAGTTCGCTACCGGGGTAGTTGAGGTCCTGGCGCTTCCAGCTCTCGTTGGCCATGTGGTTGAGCACCACATCGGCATAGACGGCTATGCCCCGAGCCTTCATGGCGGCGAGCAGTTGCTCGAGCTCCTGCTTGTTGCCAAGGGGGGAGTCGACAAGGCGCAGATCCTGCGGTTGATAGCGTGCCCACCACTCGTTGCCCGAGGACTTCAGGGGCGGTGAGATGAGTACCTGTTTGTAACCGGCCGACTTGATAAGGTCGGCTTTGGCCGTCACTTCACTGTACTTCCAGTTGAAGGCGTGCAGTATGACGTCGGCGTGCGCCAAGGGAGCGATCAGCATGCCTGCGATCGCCCATATTCCCGCTGTGTGTTTCATTATTGTGTCCCTGTTTTTATATATGCCTGAATGGGCAAGCCAGCTTTGGCGGGAACAAGGTGGGCTGCAATCCATAACCTGCAGATTTGTGACCGCTTTCAGGGTGATTTCGCCGAATATGTGAGCTGTTTCGGTTTTTCCACGCCATGGCCCGTTGCTTTTTTCAAGTGATTTTTTTGTCATTTCCCTGTCATTCCCAGCCGCTATCCTGCCGGGCGAGTGGTGCGCCGTTGCCATCACCTTCACCGTCAGGAGCTGCATATGACCAGTTGGATCACGTGGGAAATTTGGTGGAGCCGGGTATGGGGAGCGTCAGAGGTGCCGCAGTATGGAGAGGATGAGCACGAAGTGGCCCATGAACCCTCGCGACTGCCGGTTGAAATGGTGCAACAGGGTCGGGATCAGCGAGCAGGCTAAGGCGCTTGCCCTGTCTTTACCGGATGGCGCGATCATGTCGTGACATAGCTAATCCGTTGGAAAATTCGGAAAAGCGGGGTTCCTACAGGATGTGTCGCGGCAGGTCTTCCTCTCGACCTCTTGGCAGGCAAGGGCTGTGCGCCTGATGTGTGAAGGGCGTGAGCAGGGGGATTAGAAGAGCGACAGCTGCTCCCCGGGGCGGATAAACCCATCCAGCCTGAGCTGAATATGGCGTTTGCCAAGCCCAAGGCGCTTGCTGATGAGGCGAAAGCGCTGGGCCAGCAGATCGGCAAAATGTCCCTCGCCGCGCATGCGGGTGCCGAAGGCGGTACTGTTGAGCCCGCCACCGCGGCTGGCCCTCAGTTGATTCAAAATAGCCTCCTTCTGGCCCAGATAGTGGGTATCGAGCCAGTCACCAAATAGCGGTGCCAGCTCGTGGGGCAGCCGCAATAGGATGTAATCGGCGCAGCTGGCGCCCGCCTCGGCGGCCGATTTGATGATCTGCTCCAGCTCCGGCTCATTGAGCCGCGGGATCATGGGGGCGGCCAGTACCCCTACCTGCACGCCAGCGTTGGCCAGCTTTTCGATCACTTTCAAGCGCCCTGCGCCCGTGCTGGCGCGGGGCTCCAGCTGTCGCCGCAGGGTTTCGTTCAAGGTCGTCACCGACACCATCACCTGACACAATCCCTCTCTGGCCAGCTCGGTCAACAGATCGAGGTCACGCAAGATCATGGCGCTCTTGGTTATGAGGCCGACCGGATGGCGATGGGCCAACATCACTTCCAGCAACTGCCGGGTGAGGCGATAGCGCTGCTCGATGGGTTGGTAGGGGTCGGTATTGGCGCCAATGACGATGGTCTGTGGTTGATAGGCCGGTTTGGCAAACTCCCGACGCAGCAGATCGGCTGCATTGCGTTTGGCAAACAGCTTGCTCTCGAAATCGAGGCCGGGGGAGAGCTCCAGATAGGCGTGACTGGGTCTGGCATAGCAGTAGATACAGCCATGTTCACACCCCTGATAGGGGTTGATGGAGCGACCAAAGGGCACATCCGGCGAGCTGTTGTAGCTGATGATGCTGCGTGCATCGATCTCCCGTACCTCGGTGCCAGGCACAGAGGGGGTGAAGGCGGCATCCCAATTGGACGATTGCCAGCCATCGTCGACCGCTTCGACAAGGGGACCGCTAAAACGGTGATCGATATTGTGGGGGCTGCCTCGTCCTGCCATGGTGCGCACCGATACTGGTTATGCATACAGTTATTTTGCAGGCACCCCGGATAAATGACAACTATTGCTGAGCGACCGGGTGCAAAAAGGGTTGTCGCAGGGATCTCTTGCTTGATCGAGACGCTACATTTCGTTTACATAGACGAAATGAGAACTGGATCACGGAAATTATCATGAGCCCCACCACTTCCCGTTGGCTATTTATCGGCCTGCTTGCCCTGGTTATCTGGCGTCTGCTCCCGCTCTCTACCGAGCAGGAGATGGCTGCAGCCAACCGTGCCTGGCGTACCGGTCACTTCGATGAGGCAACCCGGATCTGGTCGCCACTGGCCAATCAAGGCCAACCCCGGGCACAAGCCCTGATGGGCTGGAGTCATGAGGTGGGGCAGGGGAGCGAGCAGGATATCCATCAGGCCATCAGCCTCTATCGCCAGTCGGCGCAGGCGGGGGATCCCTTCGGCCAATATCGGCTGGCGGATGCCTATCTGCGCGGCGCCGGTGTGAAGCGGGATCTGCGCCAAGCATTTCACTGGATGGATCTTGCGGCACGTAATGGCGATGTCCCGGCCATGCTGAAAGTCGGCGTACTTCATCTGATGGGGGTCAGCGGCAGGGTCGATCTGCCTCAGGCGAAACAGTGGCTCTATCAGGCGGCGCAAAAGGGCAACAAGCTGGCGCTTCAGGTGCTGCAGGAGCTGGCGCTGGCCGAGGAGGGCAGCAGTGGCTTTGACTTCAACTGGCAATCCCTGCTTGGCGAATAGTCGGCAAGCGACTCATTTGGCTGTAGAAAATATCTGCAAATCCGATACAGCACGCCTGAGTTCTGGTAGCATGGGGCCGTTTTGGCTTGGTTTGTCACGTTAGACATGCGGTTTACGTGTCAGGCCGTCTTCGCAAAGTGCTGTGGAGAACCAGAACATCACCCATTTCGAATTTATTTTCCATCCCGCATGTGACCTTTGGTAGGGGTCACCACTGTATAAGGAAACACATAATGCCAATCATTACTCTGCCTGACGGCAGCCAACGTCAATTTGCCCACTCTGTTTCCGTCATGGATGTGGCCGCGGACATCGGTCCCGGTCTCGCCAAGGCGTGCATTGCCGGTCGGGTAAACGGTGAACTGGTGGATGCGTGCGAGCTGATCGAAGCCGATGCTGCGCTGGCCATCATCACCGCCAAAGACGAAGAAGGTCTGGACATCCTGCGCCACTCCTGCGCCCACTTGCTGGGTCACGCTATCAAGCAACTCTGGCCCCAGACCAAGATGGCCATCGGTCCTGTCATTGACAACGGTTTTTACTACGACGTTGATCTTGACCGCACCCTGACCGATGAAGATCTGGCTGCCCTGGAAGAGCGCATGCTGGCGCTGGTAGCCAAGGATTACGACGTCATCAAGAAGAAAGTCTCCTGGCAAGAAGCGCGCGATGTATTCGAGGCGCGCGGCGAGTCTTACAAAGTCGAAATCCTGGATCAGAACATTGCCCGTGATGACCAGCCAGGTCTCTATCATCACGAAGAGTACATCGACATGTGTCGCGGCCCGCACGTGCCCAACATGCGTCACTGCCACCACTTCAAGTTGCTGAAGATGTCCGGCGCCTACTGGCGTGGCGACTCCAACAACAAGATGCTGCAGCGTATTTACGGTACCGCCTGGGCTGACAAGAAGCAGCTCAAGGCCTATCTGCAGCGTCTGGAAGAGGCCGCCAAGCGCGACCACCGCAAGATCGGCAAGCAGCTCGACCTGTATCACATGCAAGAAGAAGCGCCCGGTATGGTGTTCTGGCACAACGATGGCTGGACTATCTTCCGTGAGCTGGAAACCTTTATCCGCGGCAAGCTCAAAGAGTACGACTATCAGGAAGTGAAAGGTCCGTTCATGATGGATCGCGTGCTGTGGGAGCGTTCAGGTCACTGGGAAAAATACGCCCAGGCCATGTTCACCACCCAGTCCGAGAACCGCGAGTACGCCATCAAGCCGATGAACTGCCCGGGTCACGTCCAGATCTTCAACCAGGGTTTGAAGTCCTACCGCGATCTGCCGCTGCGTATGGCCGAGTTTGGCTCCTGCCACCGCAACGAGCCGTCCGGTTCCCTGCACGGTCTGATGCGAGTGCGCGGCTTCACTCAGGATGATGCCCACATCTTCTGTACCGAAGAGCAGATCATGGAAGAGGTCTCTGGCTGTATTCGTATGGTCTATGACGTTTACGGTACCTTTGGCTTCGAGAACATCGTGGTCAAGCTCTCCACTCGTCCCGAGCAGCGTATCGGCTCCGACGAAATGTGGGATCGCGCCGAGAAAGCACTGGCCGAAGCGCTGGAGCTCAACGGTCTGAAGTACGATCTGCAGCCGGGTGAGGGGGCGTTCTACGGTCCCAAGATTGAATTTACCCTGCACGATTGCCTTGATCGTGCGTGGCAATGTGGTACCGTGCAGCTCGACTTTGCCCTGCCTGGTCGCTTGGGTGCCACTTACGTGGGTGAAAACAACGAGCGTCATGTCCCTGTGATGATCCACCGGGCCATCCTGGGTTCTATCGAACGTTTCATCGGTATTCTGACAGAAGAGTACGCCGGTCTGTTCCCGACCTGGTTGGCGCCGACTCAGGCTGTGGTCATGAATATCACGGATAATCAGGCCGATTATGCGGTGAAAGTAGCCAAAGCATTGAATGATGCGGGCATTCGCGCAAAAGCGGACTTGAGAAATGAGAAGATTGGCTTTAAAATCCGCGAGCATACTTTGAAACGAGTACCTTTCATGCTGGTCTGCGGCGATAAAGAAGTTGAAGCCGGTAAGATTGCAGTACGGACTCGTAAAGGGGCTGACTTGGGCACTTATCCTGTTGAAGAGTTCATCGCTCTGTTGACCCAGGAAGTTCAGACCCGCGGACAAAAGAAAGTGGAGGAATAAGCTATAAAAGGCGGAAAAAAACTGGGCAAGCAACCGCAAGCCCGCGCTCACCGGATCAATGAAGAGATCCGTCTGAAAGAAGTTCGTCTGACTGGTCTGGATGGTGAAGCCATCGGCATCACCACCATTCAGGATGCTCTGAACTTGGCCGCAGAGGCCGGAGTTGATCTGGTCGAGATCAGTCCAAATGCTGAGCCGCCCGTTTGCCGGATCATGGATTACGGCAAATTCCTCTACGAAAAGAGCAAAACAACCAAAGAACAGAAGAAAAAGCAGAAAGTCGTCCAGGTCAAGGAAATCAAATTCCGTCCTGGCACTGACGAAGGCGACTATCAGGTAAAACTACGCAACCTGGTTCGCTTTCTGGAAGACGGGGACAAGGCTAAGGTCACCCTGCGCTTCCGTGGTCGTGAAATGGCCCACCAGGATCTTGGTATCAAGGTTCTGGAGCGCGTCAAGAACGATCTGGAAGAGTTGGCCGTAGTCGAGTCGTTCCCGAAAGTCGAAGGCCGTCAAGCTGTGATGGTCCTCGCACCTAAGAAGAAATCTTAAGGCCCACAAGAAATTGACTCATGGGGCTCGCCCCATGAGTCGGTTCGCCTTGCGATTTTGTTGTCACTCACAATGCGGAGTATGAAATGCCGAAGATGAAAACCAACCGAGGTGCTGCAAAGCGCTTCAAAAAGACTGGCTCGGGTCGCTTCAAGTGCAAGCACAACCACCTGCGTCACATCCTGACCAAGAAGAGCAGCAAGCGTAAGCGTCAGCTGGGACCGAAATTCATGGTTTCTGCTGCCGACCACAAACGTGTTGTCGCTTGTCTGCCGTACGCATAAGGGGGGATGTGAAAAATGCCAAGAGTTAAACGTGGTGTGACTGCTCGAGCTCGTCACAAGAAAGTAATGAAAGCCGCCAAAGGTTACTACGGCGCCCGTTCCCGTGTTTACCGCGTAGCGGTACAAGCGGTAACCAAAGCTGGTCAGTATGCCTACCGTGACCGTCGCCAGAAAAAGCGTCAGTTCCGTCAGCTGTGGATTGCGCGTATCAACGCTGCAGCCCGTCAGAACGGTCTGTCCTACAGCCGTCTGATCAACGGTCTGAAGAAGGCTTCTATCGAGATCGATCGCAAGATCCTGTCCGATATCGCCGTTCACGACAAAATGGCTTTCACCGCCCTGGTTGAAAAAGCTAAAGCAGCTCTGGTTTAATCCAGTCCTGTTATAAACGCTAAAAGGAGGCTCAGGCCTCCTTTTTTGTATCTGTCATTCACGGTTTTACATCACTTTTTCCTTTCTCCCGCCCACGTTCTGTCCACTGTTTTACACGCGCTACAGATTTCTCCACACAAGGTGATATGTGCGAGATGACTTGTTCTACAAATGGTTCATATGCCAACAAACTAGATGCTTGTTCCACTATTTCAAGAGTGGCTGTGAGCCGATGAGACTCGCTTGATATAACAAAATGATTTGTAGGGAGAAAAGCCCACCTTAACTATGGTCAGCGAAGGGGCTTTTTTTGTATTATTCCCCTCTTGACCTTATTTAGCCTAAAGGCTCCTGTACCGGGAGTGGTGACGAGGAAGACATGCAACAGCTTGAAGAAGTAGTCGGCCAAGCCAGAGCCGAAATTGAGGGCGTGAGCGATATCGCTACCCTCGACGAAATCCGGGTCAAATATCTGGGTAAAAAGGGCTTTTTTACCGAGCAGATGAAGGGCCTGGGTGCCTTGTCTGCCGAAGAGCGTCCCGCCGCGGGCGCCGTGATCAACCAGGCCAAACAGCAGGTTCAGGATGCCCTGAACGAGCGTCGTGAAGCGCTCGAAGTCGCTGTGCTGAACCAGAAGCTGGCCGCCGAGACCATCGACGTCAGCCTGCCGGGCCGCCGCATTGAGAATGGCGGTCTGCACCCGGTAACCCGCACCATCGAACGCATCGAGCGCCTGTTTGGTGAGATGGGCTTCAAGGTGGCCCGTGGTCCCGAGATTGAAGATGGCTTCCACAACTTCGATGCGCTGAATATTCCGGCTCACCACCCGGCGCGTACCGATCACGATACCTTCTACTTCAATCCTGATCTGATGCTGCGTACCCACACCTCCGGTGTGCAGATCCGCACCATGCAGCAGCAACAGCCGCCGATCCGCATCATTGCACCGGGCCGCGTCTATCGTAACGACTACGACATGACCCACACCCCGATGTTCCATCAGGTTGAAGGTCTGCTGGTTGACGAGCATGCCAGCTTTACCGAGCTGAAGGGCATTCTGCACGACTTCCTGCGCAACTACTTCGAGGAAGACCTGACCATTCGCTTCCGTCCTTCCTATTTCCCGTTCACCGAGCCGAGTGCCGAAGTAGACGTGATGGGCAAGAACGGCAAGTGGCTGGAAGTGTTGGGCTGCGGCATGGTGCACCCGAACGTACTGCGTTCGGTTGGTATCGATCCGGAAAAATACTCCGGCTTTGCCTTCGGCATGGGCGTTGAGCGCCTGACCATGCTGCGTTACGGGGTCAACGACCTGCGTGCCTTCTTCGAAAACGACCTGCGCTTCCTCAAGCAGTTCAAGTAAGGGCGAGAGAACATGAAATTCAGTAAATCCTGGGTGATGGAGTGGGTCCGCACCGAGTTGAGTGACAATGCACTGGCCGAGCAGATCACCATGGCCGGTCTGGAAGTGGACGCCGTGGAAGCGGTGGCTGGCCAGTTCAACAATGTGGTGGTGGGTGAAGTGGTCGAGTGCGCCCAGCATCCTGACGCCGACAAGTTGCGGGTGACCAAGGTCAACGTAGGCGAGGCCGAGCTGCTGGACATCGTCTGCGGTGCGCCGAACTGCCGTCAGGGCTTGAAAGTGTGCGTGGCCAAAGTAGGGGCGACCCTGCCGGGTGATTTCACTATCAAGAAAGCCAAACTGCGCGGCCAGCCGTCCCACGGCATGCTCTGCTCTTTCAGTGAGCTGGGTATCGACGTCGAAGCCGATGGCATCATCGAGCTGCCGGCCGATGCCCCCATCGGTACCGATATTCGCGAATACCTCGCGCTCAACGATGTCAGCATCGACGTGGATTTGACCCCGAACCGTGCCGATTGCCTCGGTATCGCCGGTCTCGCCCGTGAGATTGGCGTGCTCAACAGCGTGGACGTGGTCGAGCCGACCTGGGCGCCAGCTGTTGCCACAATTGATGCAACTTTCCCGATCCGGGTTGAAGCAACCGCCGATTGCCCCCGTTATCTGGGTCGCGTCATCAAGGGGCTGAACCTGCAGGCACAGAGCCCGCTCTGGATGCAAGAGAAGCTGCGTCGTGGCGGCATTCGTTCCATCGACGCCATTGTCGATATCACCAACTACCTGCTGCTGGAATATGGCCAGCCGATGCACGCCTTCGATCTGGCTACCCTGGAAGGGGAACTGGTGGTGCGTCGTGCCCACGCTGATGAGCCGATGATCCTGCTCGACGGCAACGAAGTGAAGCTCAAAGAGACTACTTTGGTGATTGCCGATACCAAAGGCCCTGCCTGCATGGCCGGTATCTTCGGTGGCAATCGCACCGGTGTTTCCGAGACCACTACCGACATCCTGCTGGAGTGCGCCTTCTTCGCACCGCTCTCCATCACCGGTCGTGCCCGCGCCTACGGTCTGCACACCGACTCCTCCCACCGCTTCGAGCGCGGGGTCGATCCCGAGCTGCAAGCCAAGGTGATGGATCGTGCCACCCGTTTGCTGCTGGATATCTGTGGCGGCGAAGCCGGTCCGGTCATCGAGGTCAAATCCGATGCCCATCTGCCGAAAGCGGCACCCATCCGCTTGCGTCGTAGCAAGCTCGACAAGGTGATCGGTATCAGCGTGGCTGATGCTCAGGTGGTCGAGATCCTGACTCGCCTCGGCATGCTGGTCACTGTGGATGCTGACGGTTGGACTGCGCTCGCGCCCTCCTGGCGTTTCGATATCGCCATCGAGGAAGACCTCATCGAGGAAGTGGCCCGCATCTACGGCTACAACAACATCCCGAACCTGAAACCCGCCGCCTCTCTGGCGATGGTTGAGCAGGCAGAAGGGCAGGTGACCCTGAAGCGCGTGCGTGACCTGCTGGTTGACCGCGGTTTCCAGGAAGCGATCACCTACAGCTTCGTCGATCCCAAGACCCAGCAAACCCTGTTCCCGCAGAGCGATGCCATCGTGCTGCCGAACCCGATCTCGGTCGAGATGTCCGCCATGCGCGTCTCTCTGTTCCCGGGTCTGGTACAGGCGGTGGTTTATAACCAGAATCGTCAGCAGCCGCGCGTGCGTCTGTTCGAGCAGGGTCTGCGTTTCATCAAGGAAGAAAGCGCCGAGAACGGCATCCGTCAGGAGCCGATGCTGGCCGGTATCATCACTGGCAACCAGAGCGACGAGCACTGGGACATCAAAACCCGCGCAGCCGACTTCTTTGATTTGAAAGGGGATCTGGAAGCAGTGTTGGACTTGACCGCCGAAGGGGCCACCTTTACCTTCGAGCGTACCGAGCACAGCGCCCTGCACCCGGGCCAGAGCGCAGCGATCCTGCGTAATGGCGAGGTGATCGGCCACATCGGCGTGATCCACCCGAGCCTCGAGAAGAAGCTGGGCCTCAAGAGCCGCGCGGCGATGTTTGAACTGGAGCTGGACAAGCTGACCCCGGCCAAGGTGCCGGTGGCTGCCGAAGTTTCCAAGTTCCCGGCGAACCGTCGCGACATCGCCGTCGTGGTCGATCGTCAGGTTCTGGCAGGTGATGTGCTTGCGGTAATTAAAAAAGTTGGCGGAAATCAGGTAGTTGGAATAAACTTGTTTGACGTATACCAGGGTGCTGGTATGGCAGAGGACAAGAAGAGCCTGGCCATCAGTCTTGTATTGCAAGATACCCAGCGCACCCTGGAGGAGAAAGAGATTGCCGAGACCGTAGACAATGTCGTGCGGGCCCTCGGTGAAGAGTTGAATGCATCCTTGAGGGATTGATCTATGGCGCTTACCAAAGCCGACATTGCAGAGCACCTGTTCACCCAACTCGGGATGAGCAAGCGTGAAGCCAAAGATATGGTGGAAGCCTTCTTTGAGGAAATCCGACAGGCGCTAGAGCGTGGTGAACAAGTCAAGATTTCAGGCTTCGGTAACTTTGACCTTCGTGAGAAGAATCAGCGTCCCGGACGTAACCCCAAGACGGGCGAGGATATTCCTATCAGCGCCCGTCGCGTGGTGACCTTCCGGCCTGGCCAGAAGCTCAAGGCCAGGGTAGAAAATGTTGAACCCAACGAGTGATAAAAAGCCAGGCAGATGCCTGGCTTTTGTTTTCAGATGACAAAAATTCCCCTTCTGCTTCTGACCACAGTGCTGGTCATGCCGTTGCAAGCCAAGCCGCCGCAGTCCACGAGATTGCAGACCACAGTGCTGCCGCTGGCACCGGCGACCCAGGCCTATGTCGACTCCATCACCCAGCTGGAGATCTGTTATCCCGCCACCCTTCCGCCCCCTTATTTGTTAGCGGGGGGAGGTCTGCTCAAGGATCGGATCGCCAAGCTGGCCGCCGTGCTGCCAGTCCCGCTCAAGGTACACGAACTGCCCGACTGGCAAGCGGTGCGCGATGCGCTGCTGCGAGGCCACTGCGACATAGTCCCTCATGTCGGTCCGATCTCGACCGTGTTGCCCGATATGCTGGTCAGCCGGGCGATGATGGAGACGGATGCCGCCATTCTCTACCGTGGTGATCTCGAACATGCGACCTTTCTGGTTCCGGCTGCTACTAGCTCCGGCAGGATGCTCAGGGCGCTCTACCCGAATGCGGTGATCAGGCAACTGCCGAAGGGGGAAGATCTCTATTCGGCGCTGGAGAGCGGCAAAGGGAATGCCTATCTGGGTGACTACCTGCAATTGCGTTATCTGATGCGCGAATTTCCCGCCGATGGCTTGCGACTGCGCCGGTTGCTGGGGGATGAGCGGGTGGTCAGTTATCGCTTGATGATGCGTGGCGAACCGGAGCTGGCTCGCCTGATCGATACCGCTATCCGCTACATGCCTGCCGGCAGCCTCTATGCCGATCTGGGTCGCTATCTCGATCAGGGATCGCTCTATGTCAACCAGTTGCACTTCAGCGATACCGAACAGGCCTGGCTCTCTGGCCGGGGGCGCACCGTCCGTCTGGTGGTCAATCCCGAGTTGATGCCCTATAGCGGCGTCAATGAGCTGGGGGAGGCGAAAGGGTGGAGTGCGGATGTGCTGCGCTGGGTCACCCAGGAGACCGGCCTGAAATACCAGTTGGTGGCTGCCGCCAGCAAGGCCGAGGCGATAGAAAAGCTGCGCCGCGGTGAGGCGGATATGATGGCCGGTTTGCCGGAATCCCCGGCACTGACGGACGAATTCATCTTTAGCCGGACGATCTCCATCAACCGGTTTGCCTTGATCAGCAAGCGCAAGGTGGTTGCCGATCACATCACCCAGCTCAAGCGCCAGCGCATTCTGGTGCCGGAGTCCCTCTACGATCCCTCCCTGCTCGCCCTGCTCGGTGATCAGGAGTGGCTTCGCACCGACAGCCTCGAGCAGGGGCTGGCGGCGATCAAACAGGGCAAGGCTGACGCCATGCTGAGCGAGCTTTATCAGCTGCAATATCCCCAGCGCACCAATCTGCTGGAAGGTCTCGATATCGAGGAGCTGGAGGATCGTTTCGGCCTGGGTTTTGCCATCAACAAAGACCAAACCGAGCTGGCCGGGGTGATGGATCGCAACCTGATGGCCCTGACCAGCACCCAGATCGATGAGCTGAACCAGCGTTGGCGCCGCTTGCTCGTCGTGCAGCAGCCCGGCGTGAGCTATGCCGCCTGGTTTGGATCCATCGCCATGGCACTGCTGATCAGCGGTATCGTCATCGGCGGGATCTGGCGCTCTCGCCAGCAACTGGCTCGGGAGGTAGCCCAGCGTCACGCCGCCGAGAAGGCGCTGGCCATCGAGAGCGAGTTGCGGGAAACCATGTTTCAGGCGCTGCCGGTGCCCGTCTATCTGCGCAACAGTGAGGGCAAGGTGATCAAATCCAACAAGCAGGGGCGACGTCTGGCCCTGCGCTACTCGCAGCAGCTGATGTTGCCGCCGGTACAGCCCCAGAAGAGTGAAGGGGAGTTGGTGCTGGGGGAGCAGGTCTTCGCCTATGCCCAGCATCCACTGCGGCTGGACAAGCAGGCGCCCGCCACCGATCTCATCGCCCTGTCGGATATCAGCGTGCTGCGTGAGCAGGCCCGTTTCCTGCGTCAGGCAGAGCGCCGTCTGCGCGCCCTGACCAATACCGTGCCCGGCGTGGTGCTGCAGTTTATGTTCGAGCGGGGGCGGGTGGGGGCCATCGATTTTATCAGCCGCGGCTGTTACGAGCTGCTGGGGCTGGCGAGCCAGCAGATCCGCCGTGAGCCGAAACGGGTGCTCGCTATGCTGGAGCGCGAGGATCGCAGCCGGGTGCGGCGCGAGATGTTCGCCATGTTGCAGGCAGGCAAACCCTTCGCGTTCACCCTGCGTTACCACCATCCCACCAAGGGCGTGCGCTGGTTGCAGCTCTATGGCCGTGGCCGCAGTCAGCCGCAGGGGTGGCGGATCTATGCGGTGATGCAGGATGCCACCGCCCGGGTCGAGCAGGATCAGGCACTGCAACAATCTCATGAGCAGGCGCAGCAGGCGGTGCAGGCCAAGGGCCGTTTTCTGGCCGCCATCAGTCACGAGATCCGCACGCCGATGAATGCCATTCTCGGCCTGCTTGAGTGGTTGGCCACGACGCCGTTGTCACAGGAACAAGGGTCTGCACTGGCACGGGTACGGCAGGCGGGGGACGAGTTGCTCGGCCTGCTCAACGATGTGCTCGATTTTAGCCGCAATGAAAGCCGTCAACTCTCCCTCTCGCCCCAGCCTACCGATTTTGCCGAGCTGTGCGAGCACGTGGCGGCGGTGCACTGGACCAAGGCGCGGGCCAAGGGATTGCAACTGCGCTTGCAGCTGGATCCGGCGCTGCCTGCCTTGCAGACCCTCGACCCTCACCGGGTACGGCAAGTGCTTCACAATCTGCTCTCCAATGCCATCAAGTTCAGCCAGCGTGGGGAGGTGGTGCTGTGGGCCGAGCTGGCAGACGCGACCCTGCGCTTCGGGGTCGATGATCAGGGACCGGGGATCACCGCCAGGATGCGCCCCACGCTTTTTATGCCGTTCGAGCAGTTTGCCGTTGAAGGACAGCTGCGGGCACCAGGCACCGGCCTTGGTCTGGCGATCTGCAAGCAGCTGATCGAGCAGATGGGCGGCCTTATCGATGTCGAGGGGCGCGTCGGTGGCGGCAGCCGCTTCTTCTGCGAGTTACCCCTCAAACGGGTGGCGCAGGAGCCGGAGTGGCAGCCCAGGGTGCGGCAGCTGGCGCTCTCTTTACCTCACGATGAGGCAGAGGCCCTTTCGCCCTGGCTCAGCCGGTTGGGGATCGCCACCGCCAGCAACGCCGTGGATACGCTGCAAGCAGAGGTGGACGAACAGGGGCTCTACTATTGGGCCTGGCAGGGGGAGTCCTGGGTACCCGGCACCATCATTACCCTGCTGCAACCGCGATTAACCCCTGAACAGCCGGTCGCCGGTACCCAGCCCGGGCTAGGCATGCGGGTCCTGTTGGTGGAAGATCACGATGTCAATCGCGAGCTGATCAGCCTGCAACTGGGGCAACTCGGTGCCAGCGTTATCACTGCCGCCAACGGGCAGTTGGCGCTGGATCTGCTGGCGCAGCACGAGGTGGACTTTGTGCTGACCGATCTGCAGATGCCGGTGATGAACGGGGCCGAGCTGTGCAGAGCGTTGCGCCAATCTGACCGTTGGGCCCGTCTGCCGGTTTATGTGATCACCGCGGATCTCAGCGAACAGGCTGCCAATGAGCTGCAATCCTGTGGTTGCGATGGTCATCTGGACAAGCCGGTCGCCCTCAAGGAGCTGGCGACTTTGCTGCGTCATATTGCCAGAGCAGGGAGCAATGCCGTCGCCCCGACACCGGTTGTCTCGCTGCTGACCGATGAACTGGCCGCCCTGTATCTGAAGGCGACCCGTGATGATTTGGCCGAACTTGATCGCTGTTGCGCAGAAGAAGATGCAGTTGGCGTGAATGCTGCTTTACACAAGTTGAAGGGGGCCGCCAGAATGGTAGGGGCGACTGCGTTGGTGGCGGTCATTGAAGAGTGGCTTGCAGCGCCCCATCCGGCGCTGCAAGCCAGATTGAACCGGGCATTGGATGAGTTCAGCCAGCAGTTTTCAAAGAGGGCTCAAGATGATCATCACTGATGAAGAATTACTGGCGTTGCTCGATGCAGAAGAGCACGAGGCGGCAGGATTTTGCCCCATCGTGCTCTATGCCCTTGATGGCGTCTCTCATGCACTGGCCAGCGCCACGACACTACCCTCCTATGTGACGTTGCACCGCACCCAACCGGATGCCTGCTGGCAGTGGGAAGGGTTGTTTGCGGCCGGCGCCATCGCACTTTACGATCCCGCCGCTCATCAGCAGGCAGACTATTTTCCCCAAATGCAGTCGCATCAGGGCATTTATGCCATCGGCGAGGATTGGTTGGGAGGGCTCGCGGCCAGTTACCGTGACTGGTGCTGCTGGCTGGCGGCCAACAAGATAGTGCTGCTCGAGGATCACCCGTTTCAGGGGATGCAACTGCAGCAAACCATCGCCGCGCTGGGGCTATCTTGCCAGTGGGTACAGGATGAGGCTGCCTGTCTTGCCGCATTGGCGGCGGGCGATACTCGCCTGCTGGTGTGCGATCTCAGTCTGGTGGAGCAGGATGCCATCAGTCTGCTGATGAGTCAGCCCAGGTTGCAGCAAGAGGGGTTGCCCATCGTGCTGCTCTCCGCCCATGAGCAGACGCTGATCGACGGTGCCCGTCGCCTGCTGCACGATGCCGGTTTCAATATTCTGGCTGCGCTTGCCAAGCCCCTCGACTGCGATGCGTTGCTCAGGTTGCTGCGCCGACTCTATCTGGGGCCGTTGCGTCAGCAGCGCTTGAGTGGCCAGCGCCGCACGATTCGTAGCTGGCAGGGGGAGGTGCAAGGCCAGCTTGGTCTGCTCTCCAGCCCCGCGACTCCACATCCGGTCTGGCTGGCGGTGACGGGCTTGCCCAGCCGCTGGGATGCCCTCAAGGAGTGGCTGGCGGAGCAGTCGCGTGCGCCATCCGAATTGACCTTGCTGATCCACCGGCGTGATCACCTGCTCGGCAATGCCGATCGCTTCGCATTGGTGCTGCAAGCCAGTCTGGCGGGGAGCAAGCTGGCGCTGCTGCTCGACAACAGCCAGCATCTGCCATTCGATCTGCTGGAGCGTCTGCCGCTGCAAGCCTTGCTGCTGGGGCAGGGGATCCTGCCGGAGATGGAGTCCCTGACCGGTGACGCCCTGCTGGGACGCTTTATGGCCCGGGTCAAGGAGCTGGGGATCGCCGTCTATCTGGATGACCCTTACAACCTGCTCGATGTCGACCTGTGGCGAGAGCGCGGTATGACGGGGCGCTGGTAAGCCATGGCGCGCTACCTCTGCTGGCCCATGCATCGGGAGCGCCTTGGCAAAGGGCTGGAGGGCTGGCCCCATCCAGAATCTCGGGCCGCGCTGCCACTGGCGATGAATGTTGCTGAGGTACCTTGCCTGCTGCGCGAGCTGCATGGTGTGGCGCCTGCCCGCATGCTGGCCGCTTACGATGCACTGAGTGAAGAGAGCATCTATCTGCGCTTTATGCGCCCGAAACGGACGCCGCTACCGGAACAGGTCGCGCAATTTCTCAATTACCATCCCGAACATCAGATCTCGCTGCTGCTCACCGATCTCGCCGGTGAGCCACTGGCGCAGGCGCAATCGATCCGCCGCCGTCTTCATCCCGATCGGGCGGAGTTTTCCTGCATCGTGGCGGATCACTTTCAGCACAAGGGGGCGGGGCGGCGCATTCTGCTGGCGCTGGCGTTGCTGGCCAGGGCGGACGGGATCCGCGAGTGGACGGCGGAAGTGCTGGCCCAGAATCGTCCCATGCTGACTCTGCTCAAGCGCCTTGGCTTGCCGCTGACCCTGGTGACCGGGCGGGAGATGGTCTTTGTCAGGCTGGATCTGTCGGTACTGGATGGCTGGTTGTCAGTGCCGTCAGCGGCGCCGCTTAAGACCAAGGGCGAATAGTGACACTTTTTTCCCTGTGCTAAGGTCACATTTATTGTGCGGGGATAGACGGAGCAGCTTATGGCGCAGTCATATAAACATATCGTGATCCTGACCGGTGCGGGGATATCGGCGGAATCCGGCATCAAGACCTTTCGTGCCTGCGACGGTTTGTGGGAAGAGCACAGGGTCGAGGATGTAGCGACCCCCGAGGGGTATGCTCGGGATCCCGATCTGGTGCTGCGCTTTTACAACTCTCGCCGCAAACAGCTGCAACAGCCCCAGGTTCACCCCAATCCGGCACACTATGCGCTGGCCCGCCTCGAGCGGCTGCTGCCCGGCACGGTCACCCTGGTGACCCAGAACATCGACAATCTGCACGAGAGCGCGGGCAGCAAGAACCTCATTCATATGCACGGCGAGCTGCTCAAGGCCCGCTGCCCCGAGTCCGGTCAGGTGATCGAGTGGCGCGGCGATCTCCATCAGGACGAGCTCTGCTCCTGCTGCCAGTTTCCCCAGCCGATGCGCCCCAATGTGGTCTGGTTTGGCGAGATGCCGCTCGGGCTGGATCGGATCTACAGCGCGCTGGCCCAGTGCGATCTCTTTATCTCCATCGGCACCTCGGGGGCTGTCTATCCGGCCGCCGGGTTTGTCCATGAGGCGGGCCTCAACGGTGCGCACACCATCGAGCTCAATCTTGAGCCGAGCGAGGTGGGTAGCCAGTTTGACGAGAAGCGCTATGGCCCCGCCTCTCTGCTGGTGCCCGCCTATGTCGATGAGTTGCTGGAGGCGTGCGGCATCCATCAGCCCCGGCAGGTCGAGGGGCACAACTGGATGGAGATGCGTGAACGCTAGCCATCCGGAATAGTGGAAAAGCAAAAGGCGACTCGGGGAGTCGCCTTTTTGTTGTGTGGTGATTTTGTTTTTCGCTGCGTTTTTTGTACGGTATCGGTTGCCCGTTACGATTGCGCGGGCAGGGGGGCGCAGGATTGTCTGATCACCAGATCCGGGTCGACGGTGATCAGGTGATTCTCCACCGCCTCGCCGTTGATCCGCGCCAGCAGGCGGGTGACGGCCAGCCGTCCCAGCTCCTCTTTGGGCTGGTTGACGGTAGTGAGCGGCGGCGAGAGGTATTGCGCCAGCGCCACGTTGTCGTAGCCGACGATGGAGAGATCCCGCGGTATCACAATGCCCGCCTGATGAGCGGCACTGATGGCTCCCATCGCCATCATGTCGTTGCAGACAAAGAGGGCGGTGGGGCGCGAAGGGAGTGCCAGCAGCCGCTCCATGGCGGCAAAGCCGCTGGCGCAATCAAAGTCTCCCTCCTGGATCCACTCCGGATTGATCGTGAGCCTCGCCTCCTGCAATGCCTGCTCAAAGCCAGCTTGGCGCTGGTTGGCGGGGGCGCGACTCTGGGGGCCGGTGATGCAGCCGATAGCGGTATGGCCCAGCTCAATCAGATGGCGCGTCGCCAGATAACCGCCGTGGAAGGAGTTGTCGGCGATTAGATCCACATCCTCGCTGACCAGCCCCCAATCCATCACCACCACTGGCAGGCTCTTGAGCCAGTCGAGCTGGTTGAACACCTCTTGTTGCCCCTCGCTACACATGATCAGCAGGCCATCGACCCGCTTGCGCAGCATCATCTTGAGGTAGGAGAGCGCCGTCTCTGCCTGCCCCTCGGTGTTGCCCAGCATCAGGTTGTAGCCCTGCTCGAAACAGTAGCGCTCCACCCCGCGCACCACTTCGGCAAAGAAGGGGTTGCTGGAGGTGGTGACCAGCATGCCGATACTGTTGGTCTCCTTCACCTTGAGGCTGCGGGCCACCAGGCTCGGGGCGTAGTTCAGATCACGCATGGCGGCGAAGACCCGCTCGCGGGTCTCCTCTGCCACGAAGCGGGTCTCGTTGATGACATGGGAGACGGTGGTGGTAGAGACCCCCGCCAGCGCCGCCACCTCCTTGATATTGGCCATCAGTGCCCCTGCGCACTCTGCTCAAGCAGGAAGGCGTCAACCTCCTCCTTGCTCGGGATGGAGCTCTGGGCGCCAAACCGGGTGACAGAGAGCGCCGCTGCGCCGTGGGCAAAGCGCACTGCGCCGTTGAAGTCGGCCCCGGCCAGCTCGGCGGCCAGCAGGGCGCCGTTGAAGGTATCGCCAGCAGCTGTGGTGTCGACCGCTTTCACCCGAAAACCCGGGATCAGCTGTTGCTGCTTTGCGTTGCTGCAATAGACCCCCTGGGAGCCCAGGGTGATCATCACATCCGCAATGCCCATCTGGTGGAAGCGGGCGGCCGCCTCGCGGGCGCTGGCTTCGTCGGTGACGTTGACGCCGGTCAGCAGTTCCGCTTCGGTCTGGTTGGGGGTGATGAGATCCACCAGCGCCAACAGCTCGGCGGAGAGCGGACGGGCGGGGGCGGGGTTGAGCACTACCCGGGTGCCGTGGGCACGGGCCAAACGGGCCGCCTCGAACACGCTTTCGAGCGGCACTTCCAGCTGCAACAGCAGGGTGTGGGCGTCGGCGATCATCGCTTCGTGGTTTTTCACCACGGCAGGGGTGATGGCACCGTTGGCTTCGGCGGAGATGCCGATGCTGTTCTCCCCCTCATCGCTGACATAGATGATGGCGATACCGGTGGGCAGGGTGTCGTCGAGTTCGACGGCGCTCACGTCGATGCCATCTTTGGCAAAGCCGGTTTTCATCTGGTGGCCGATGGCGTCATCACCGATACGGGCGATAAAGGATACCGGGGCGCCGAGACGGGCGGCGGCGACCGCCTGATTGGCCCCCTTGCCACCCGGGACTACCTGATAGCTGTGACCGGTCAGGGTTTCACCCGGGCGAGGAAAGTGGGGAACGCGCAGCACATGGTCTGCATTGACACTGCCCAGAACGACGAGACGTTTCATGTTGACTACTCCTGATGCATCTTGGCTTGAACACAATAACTGAGTGAGCTCAAGCCGGGAGGCACCGCGACTGAGGGGAAAAAGGGGAGGCGAGCCTCCCCCTTGTGCACTTATTTGCTGACTACTTGCAGCGGAACCGGAATGGATTTCTCGACCGGCTGACCTTTCAGCACCTTGTCGGCAGTCTCGACGCCGATGGTACCGATCAGGGCAGGTTGCTGGGCCACGGTGGCGGCCAGTTTACCCTTGGCAACGGCGGCTTTGCCATCGTCAGTGCCGTCGAAACCGACGATCATCACCTCTTTACCGGCAGCCTGCACCGCGCGGATGGCACCCAGCGCCATCTCGTCGTTCTGGGCGAACACGGCCTGTACGGTCGGGTGGGCCGCCAGCAGGTTTTCCATGACGTTCAGACCCTTGGTGCGGTCAAAGTCGGCAGGCTGGGAAGCCAGTACCTGCAGCTTGTTGGCTGCCACGGCCAGGGCAAAACCTTCGCCACGGTCGCGGGCGGCGGAGGTACCGGCAATCCATTCCAGCTGGATCACCTTGGCACCGGTACCCAGTTTTTCGGTGATGAAGTCACCGGCCAGCTTGCCGCCCGCCACGTTATCGGAGGCGATGTGGGCTTTCACCTCGCCTTGCGCGGCGCCGCGGTCCAGGGTCAGTACCGGAATGTTGGCGCGGTTTGCCAGACGGATGGCGTTGCCGACTGCTTCGGAGTCGGTTGGGTTGATCAGGATGGCGCCGACCTTGCGCACGGTGAGATCTTCCATGTTGGAGAGCTCTTTGGCCGGGTCATTCTGGGAATCCAGTACCACCAGCTCGTAACCAAGCTCCTTGGCTTTGGCTTCGGCCCCCTCTTTCATGGTGACGAAGAAGGGGTTGTTGAGGGTGGAGACCACCATCGCCAGGGTTTGATCGGCGGCCTGGGCAGTGCCCAGCACGGACATGATGGCGGCAGCGAGCAGGGTATTGAGCTTTTTCATCATTTCATTCCTTGTGTGTGGCTTGTCTTATTAACGGTTGCTTTTGTTATCGATCATCACGGCAAGCAAGATCACGCTGGCCTTGGCGATCATCTGGTAATAGGACGATACGTCGAGCAGGTTGAGGGCATTGTTGAGAAAACCGATGATCAAGGCACCTATCAGGGTGCCCATGATGCGGCCCTTGCCGCCCATCAGGCTGGTTCCGCCCAGCACCACCGCAGCGATGGCATCCAGCTCGTAACCCATGCCCGCCGTCGGCTGGGCAGAGGAGAGGCGAGAGGTAACGATAAGCCCAGCCAGCGCCGAGAGTGCGCCGCACAGACCATACACCGCCAGCTTCACCCGATCCACATTGATGCCGGAGAGGCGGGTGGCAGACTCGTTACCGCCCAGCGCGTAGATGTAGCGACCGAGACGGGTGTGGTTGAGCATGAACCAGGCGAGCAGGAAGACGATGGCCATCAGCCAGATGGGTACCGGCAGACCGAACAGGTAACCGGTACCGAGCCAGGCGAAGTGATCGGCGCCGTCACTGAAACCGGTGGAGATGGGGCGACCCTCGGTATAGACCATGGTGATGCCGCGCAGGGCGGTCATGGTGACCAGGGTGGCGATGAACGCTTGCACCTTGCCCTTGGCAATGATGAGGCCGCTGACGCCGCCCAGCAGGGCACCGGCACCCAGAGTGAGGGGCACCACCAGCCAGATGGGCAGCTCCATGGCGACCATGGTCGCGGCCAGCGCGCCGCACAGGGCCAATACCGAGCCGACCGACAGATCGATACCGGCGGTAAGGATAACCAACGTCATACCGACCGCCATGATGGCGTTGACCGAGGTCTGGCGCAGGATGTTGAGCAGGTTGTCGGCGGTGAAGAAGTTGGGGCTCAGAAAGGAGACCACACCAATCAGGACCAGCAGCGCGACCAGGGATTTGTTCTCGATCCACCACGCCTTGCTCATGACGCCACGGCGGGAAAGGGTTTGGGTTGTCATTGGGATGCCTCTTGCTCTGCTTGCCACTGTTTACCGACTGCCGCCGCCATCAGCTTCTCCTGATTGGCGTCGCGGGTGTTGAACTCTGCGCTGATGCGCCCTTCGTGCATCACCATGATGCGATCACTCATGCCGAGTACTTCCGGCATCTCGGAGGAGACCAGAATGATGCTCATCCCCTCCTTCTTGAACTGGTTGATCAGCTGATAAATTTCCTTTTTCGCCCCCACATCGACGCCGCGGGTCGGCTCGTCGAGGATCAGCACCTTGGGCCGGGTCAGCAGTCCCTTGGCGATGGCCACCTTCTGCTGGTTGCCACCGGAGAGGAGCTTGATCAGCTGATCCTGACTCGGGGTCTTGATGTTGAACAGGCGCACATAGTCGCTCACTGCCTGTCGCTCGGCCTTGCCGTCAATCTTGCCGTTGCTGATGAACTCGTCGAGGGCGCACAGACTCATGTTTTCGCGCACCGACAGCTCCAGCACCAGCCCATCGCCTTTGCGATCTTCGGAGATATAGGCGATGCCTGCGGCCAGACCATCGGCCGGGCTGCGTGGGACCAGCGCATGACCGTCCACTTCCACTTCACCGGCGCTGATGGGGCTGGCGCCATAGATAAGTTTCATCAGCTCGGTGCGGCCGGAACCCATCAGGCCGCTAAAGCCCAGAATTTCACCCTGACGCAGGGAGAAACTCACCCCGCGCACGCCGGGACCGGCCAGATCTTTCACCTGCAGGCTGACGGGGCCGAGCTCGCGCTCAAGGCGCGGGTACTGCTCTTCCAGCCGCCGACCCACCATCATCTCGATGATCTTGTCTTCGTCCAGATCGCTTACCGCCTTCTCGCCGATCCACTTGCCGTCGCGCAGCACAGTGACCCGATCGCAGATCTGGAAGATCTCCTTGAGGCGGTGGGAGATATAGACGATGCCGCAACCCTGTTGGCGCAGCTCGCGGATCACCACAAACAGCTGCTCGGTCTCGGTGTCGGTCAGCGCGTCGGTGGGTTCGTCCATGATGATGACGCTGGCATCGAACGACAGCGCCTTGGCGATTTCCACCATCTGCTGTTCGCCGATGGAGAGATCCCCGAGCCGGGTATCCGGGCCATGCTTGACGCCAAGTCGTGCCAGCAGACCGCTGGCCCGCTCACGCAACTGTTGGTGATCGATGCTGCCAAAACGGGTGCGGGGTTCGCGACCGAGGAAGATGTTGGCGGCAATCGACAACTCCGGCAGCAGGTTCAGCTCCTGGTGGATGATGCTGATCCCCTGATCCTGGGAGTCGCGGGGGCCCTTGAAGTGGACTGGCTGGCCGCGGTAGCTGACGCTGCCCGCATCGGCCTGATAGATACCGGTCAGCACCTTCATCAGAGTGGATTTGCCGGCGCCATTTTCACCGAGCAGGGCCATCACCTGGCCCGGATAGACCCGCAGACCCGCTTCGTCGAGGGCGCGCACACCGGGGAAGGTCTTGACGATCCCGGTCAGCTCCAGAATGGGTGAGAGGGGGGAGGTTGTGCTCATTTGCAGCGTCCTTGAAGAGGCTTAAAACGCCACACCGGCGCAGAGAATAATATTAGCGTAGGGGGTTACCTCGCCGCTGCGCACGATGGCCTTGCTCTGGCGGGAGCGGGTTTTGAACTCCTCGTGCAGGCAGTATTCGATAGTGATGGGCTTGCCCTGGGCGGCTGCGTGGGCCTCAAGCTGATCAACCAGCGCCTGATGGGCGGCGGGGCTGATCTGCTTGATCTCGCTTGCCATGATCACCTTCTCCACTACCAGATCGGTGAGCAGGGCGGTCAGTACGGTTGCAAGGCTGGGCGTCCCCGCCATCAGCGCCAGATCGATCCGCTCCGGACCTACCGGAATGGGCAAGCCTGCATCGCAGACGGTGATCTCGTCGGTGTGGCCCATCTGTGCCACCAGAGCACTCAGGGGAGCATTGAGCAGTACGCCTCGTTTCATACAGCACCTCATCAGGCCTTGGCCCGTCAATCTGTGAACCGCTAGGCAACCGGTTACGCAACCGGTTGCGTGATGGATTAAAGGTAGGCCATCTACCGGAAAACAGCCACGGCAAAACAGCAAAATTGTGAAAACGATCTCAAAGGTGGGAGAAGAAGTGCAGGGGAGGAGGCAGGAAGGGTGTCAGCAGAGCCCTGACACCCGGCTTTATTGATTTTATGGTTAGTTGGCCAGCGCCTTGGCGACCGCCGGACGGGTCAGCATGCGCTGATAATGATCGGCAACCTTGGGGAATTCACTGATCTCGACCCCATCGCTTTTCAGCCAGCCCGCGACCACGAACAGGTAGATATCCGCCACGCTGAACTGCTCGCCGAGTACCCAGGGGCCTGCCAGATAGTGCTGCTCAATCTGGGCAAAGCCATCGCGCATATTGCTGGCGACTTTCTGCTGCATGGCGGCAATGGCCTGCTCGTCATCGGCCCAGCGGCTGCCACGGCGACCGTGGGCATGGGAGACATGCACGGTGGAGGCGAGGAAGCTGTTGACCTCCTGCATGCGGGCCAGCAGGAACGGATTGTCCAGCGGCGCCAGCTTGGCATCGGGGAAGCGCTGCGCCACATAGAGCAGCAGGGCGGGGGTCTCGGTCAGGGTGCCCTGCTCGGTGACAAGGGCAGGCACCCGCCCTTTGGGGTTGATGGCAAGATATGCAGGATCACGCTGCTCCCCTGCGGCGAGGTTGACGAGACGGGGTTGGAACGAGGCATTTGCTTCCAGCAGGGCAATCTGCACGGCCATGGCACAGGTGCCGGGAGCGAAATAGAGGGTCAGATCGGACATGAATACTCCTGATTGGCTCAGGCCACCCGCGATACTTGCGAAACCTTGCTTCGTGGAGCACCACGGGCAGTCATGAAAAAAGAGAGGGGCAACACTTGCCCCCCCAACCAATCTACACCCCTAAGGGGTGATGAAAAAGTGCAGAATTAATCGGCTTTGTTCGCTTTGTTCGCTTTGTTCGCTTTGTTCGCTTTGTCATTTGTCCACACCTTAAACGAATCTGTTGGTTCTGAAGGCGCTTGGGATGTCACCATGACCTTGGTTGCCTCTATCCAGCACTGTCTATATGTCACAAATTTCAATAAAAGTCAGAGAATTGATAGCCTTTCTTACATTAATCCAGTCACATTTGATACCATGCGTATATAAATGTTTAGCTTTTAGGAGATAATGTGGATCCAATCACAAGCGTTGGGGCTGGCCTTGCAGTAATAGGATCTAAGGACCTGCTCATTAAAATTCTTGGTCCAACAGCAGATTATGTAGGAGGGGAAATACAAGGTCTTGTGGAAAAGTGTAATATTAACCTAGATAATATTTTTATCAAGGCCAACAAGAAACTTGGGGCAAGAGCAGAAGAGGATGGGGTCGTCAGCCCTCGTGTGCTTAAACATGTTCTTGACGAAGGGCGTTTTTGTGATAATGAACTGACAGCTGAATATTATGCTGGGGTGTTGGCCGCATCTAAAAGTAAAAGCAAGAATGATGATCGTGGGGTTTCATTCTTGAAGCAGCTTGAGTCAATGTCCTCGTATCAGATTAGGTTTCATTACATAATTTATTGTTCTGTACACAACTCGTTTAAAGACACTGGATTAAATCCAGGAGATGGAAATGATTGTGCAAAAATGAAATTATATTTTCCTTTCAATGTCTTGTGTGAATTAATGGGTGTTGAAGAAAATTCAGAAGGTTGGGACATAATAACTCACTCAGTGCTTGGATTATATAAGTTGGGTTTAGTCGATACTTATATGTATGGAGGGCAAGATCATATAATCAAATCATTTAGCGATGCAAAAGAACCGGGGTTTATTGTTACGCCGAATTTGGCAGGAGCTGAACTTCTTTTGTGGGGGGCTGGCCTTCATGGTCATACCGGGCATGAACTTTTGAAAATCGATATTGATTTGGAAAGTGACCTTGTTATACCCTGACTCTTATACACAAGTAGCGCCCTGAACGGAACCTTTCCCGTTTTCCAGGATCTGATCTTCCATGTGACCTCCTAACATGGTAACGATCATGACAACTTCTGCTCTTCATCGTGCGGCTGACTGGGCCAAATCTGTTTTCTCTTCGGCGGCGCTGGGTGATCCTCGCCGTACCACCCGTCTGGTTAACGTCGCCGCTCAATTGGCAAAATGTTCTGGAAAATCAATAACCATCTCATCAGAGGGCTGTGAAGCCATGCAGGAAGGCGCTTACCGATTTATCCGCAACCCCAACGTCTCTGCCGAGGCGATCAGAAAGGCTGGCGCCATGCAAACAGTCAAGTTGGCTCAGGAGTTTCCCGAACTGCTGGCCATTGAGGACACCACTTCTTTGAGTTATCGCCACCAGGTCGCCGAAGAGCTTGGCAAGCTGGGTGCTATTGGAGATAAATCCCGCGGATGGTGGGTTCACTCCGTTCTCTTGCTCGAGGCCACTACATTCCGCACCGTAGGATTACTGCATCAGGAGTGGTGGATGCGCCCGGATGACCCTGCCGATGCGGATGAAAAGGAGAGTGGCAAATGGCTGGCTGCGGCCGCAACTAGCCGGTTACGCATGGGCAGCATGATGAGCAACGTGATTGCGGTCTGTGACCGCGAAGCCGATATTCATGCTTATCTGCAGGACAAACTGGCGCATAACGAGCGCTTCGTGGTGCGCTCCAAGCACCCACGCAAGGACGTAGAGTCTGGGTTGTATCTGTACGACCATCTGAAGAACCAACCGGAGTTGGGTGGCTATCAGATCAGCATTCCGCAAAAGGGCGTGGTGGATAAACGCGGTAAACGTAAAAATCGACCAGCCCGCAAGGCGAGCTTGAGCCTGCGCAGTGGGCGCATCACGCTAAAACAGGGGAATATCACGCTCAACGCGGTGCTGGCCGAGGAGATTAACCCGCCCAAGGGTGAGACCCCGTTGAAATGGTTGTTGCTGACCAGCGAACCGGTCGAGTCGCTAGCCCAAGCCTTGCGGGTCATCGACATATACACCCATCGCTGGCGGATCGAGGAGTTCCATAAGGCATGGAAAAC